>DAOVRY010000064.1 GCA_030633645.1 Pseudomonadota bacterium
AACGCCGAGAGCACCACTGGATACGCTAATGCGCCCCCGGTCTAAGGCAGTCATAGCCACCTTAAATCCCGTGCTCAAGTCTCCCAGAAGGTTCTCTTTTGGGACAACCACATCTTCCATGAAGATCTCTGCAATGGGAGAATTTTTATCTCCAAGTTTGTCAATCTCACTGGTGTGCCACCCCTGTTGGTCTGTGTCCACTATAACCCCACAGATTCCCTTATACTTAAGGGTCCGGTCAAAGGTTCCATACACAATTGCATAATCTGCATAATTGCCATTAGAGATCCATGTCTTGGTTCCGTTAATCAGGAAATGGTCCCCTCTATCTTCGATTTTTGTCTCCATTGAGGCGAGGTCTGAACCAGCATTGGGCTCTGAAAAACAGGCACAGCCTATCTTCTCTCCTAACACAAGGGGTTTGATATATCGCTCTTTTGCCTCTTCACTCCCCCACTCCATAATCGTGTAGGGGCCAGTCATAGCCTGGAGATTAAAAAGAGAGCGGAGTCCTGAGTCTATGGTGGAGATCTTCTCGCACACTACAGAGTGTGCAAGAAAACCTGCTTGACTCCCTCCATAGCGGGGCGGGAAGGCACATCCAAAAAGACCCACCTCTCCCATCTTGGGTATCATTTCCCGGATGTTCCCCTCTCTCTCAAGCCAGGAGACAACCTCCTTTTTTGCAAATCTTTCGGCTGTCTCAGCCATGAGTCTTTGCGTCTCATCTAACGCAAAATCCATCTAGGGACCTCCGTTAATATGTATCTGAATTTGTACAACTTATGGTTCTTTCGTAAAAAAGTTGAAATGACATAATTATCGTTAAACTGTTACGCCCGCCCGCCATCGCTATGCTTAGGCGTTAGGGGGCGGGGTTACGATGCCCTGGCCCAGACCCCTGGCCCAGACCTGGGATTGCAAAGTATGACTACAAAGAGCTTACTTAGGCAATACTGTAAGGACCACAGTGTATCCCAAGAATGTCGCGCCAGGGCAGGCTGGCATTGCAAATTTGGTGTTTGATATTGAATTCTTGAAAAAACCAATAGCCCATATATAATAACCTTATAACGTTGCGCCAGGGCAGGCTGGTTTGCAGGGACTGAGTACTATAGCTACCATTTCCGAAGTATTACAGAAGCAACATAATGCTCCGATCAAGTCGCACCAGGGTAGGCCTGTTTCGTCTATCGGTTAAGTCGTTGGTATTTTTTGACGTAACCTTTAGACGCCTTCCCATACGGGCTTCGTTACCGATGAACGTTACCTGTTATTTATAGTCCTATGCGTTCTTAACCTAAACGTTCAACTTAAACACGAAAGAGGGCAGTTTATTGAAGTCAAAAATCATAAACATTATGGATATAACTTTCTTCTTTCGGATTCCAGCCAATCCCTGAATTCTGGACGGGCTATATCAATGAGAGCAGTGGCCCTTTGTCTCAAGGTCTTGCCGCGAAGATGGGCGATGCCGCATTCAGTTACCACATAATCGATATCATGCCGTAGACTCGTTATGGATGCCCCCCGATCCAGGAACGGGACGATTCTGGATCTTTTCCCATTGGTAGAAGCAGAAGGCATAACGATTATGGATTTTCCGCCTTTAGAAAGGGCTGCTCCGCAAACAAAATCCGACTGGCCGCCAACACCACTCACCTGCGTAGCCCCAATGGTCTCTGCATTGATCTGCCCTGTGAGGTCAACCTGGATGGCACTGTTGATAGCGTGTAGTTTATTCAGTTTGGCCAGGGTCAGTTGATTATGGGTATAGTTAGAGGGATAGGCCTCAACGGCGTGGTTTTTGTGTACGAATGTAAAGAGTTTATCGGTTCCGATCATGGTTGTGGTGACAATTCTCCCATTTTTGAGGCCCTTGCGACTATTATCAATAACCCCTTTTTTTACCAGATCTACCATACCATCAGAGAGGAGACCGGAGTGGACACCGAGCCACCGTTTCCCATAGAGAGATGCCAAAACAGCTTCGCTCAATCTTCCTAGACCAATCTGAATAGTAGCCCCATCCTCTATGAGTTGGCTGACATGTCCTCCTATCTGCCGATCTTGTTCGCTTAAGTGTTCAGGATACACCTGGGGGAGGGGCCGATCCGTCTCAAGGATATAATCGATCTCCTGTACATTGATGAGATTGTCTCCGAATACCCAAGGCATCTGATGGTTTATTTCGGCAATAACTGTTTTGGCAGTTTTAGCCATAGCCGTGGTAAAATCCGAAGATACCCCAAAACTGCAATTCCCCTTTCCATTGGGAGGTGAGATAGAAATAAGGGCTACATCCAGACGAACGAGTCCCTTGAGGAATAGTTCGGGGATCTCGGAGTATCGACAGGGAATGTATTCTGTGTAACCCTTTTTTATCCCCTCAAGGGAAAATCTATCCACCATAAAGACCTTCAATGTAAATCGTTCCCCAAGATTGTGTTGCACGAATCGCTCAGTCCAATAGTGAATCATTCCGTAGATCTCTATTTCCTCAAAGCTATCTCTGTTTCTTATGAGACTATCAATGAGTGTTTGTGGTTCAGCACAGGCGTTTCCAATGCCAATTTTTGCCTGAGGGCGAATGATCTCAGCAATGTCGTCTGTCTTGATGTTTTTCATCTGTACCCTTGGGTCTTTCAGAAAGGATCATCAGTACAAGAAATCTCTGAAAATGCAGTTTATTTTTATTAGCATACCTGTGATATACTGGCAACGAGGAACGGACAGCCAAACAAAAAAATCCATGCCCGGAGGACGTGGCTTTGATCTACCCCCATAGGGGGTTCGTGATGTCTGTCACCTGTGGCGCTTTACGGAATAATGGAGTAATGGAATGAGATGCGGGATCTACGACATCCCATATAGATGGCATGAGATAAAATGTCAATAAAAGGGCTATAATTTCAATCAGTTGTAGAAATTACCTTACATCAAATCTAAGAAATAACCAATACTCTTTTTTAAGAACTGTGATGGCGTTAAGAGATTTCGATATTTTCTGTTGTGATGTACTGATTATAGGTGGAGGGGGTTCTGGGCTCAGAGATGAGCCTTGAGGCTGTGCCGGTGTCCATGAAAACCGCTACGCTTTAGTAGATTGCTTCATCAACTTCTTGGCGACATCAACTGCCTCACCGGCATCTGCCCCATATGCATCGGCACCAATGGCTTTGGCGAATTTCTCATTGACGGGGGCACCGCCAACCATCACCCTGAGTGTGTGTCGCAACCCTTTTTCTGTAAGGGCATCGATAATCGTTTGCATCTCTGGCATCGTAGTGGTCAATAAGGCAGATAACCCCAGTATGTCGGGTTTATACTCTGACACCTTGTCTACTATTCTTTCTGTTGCAACGTTTACCCCCATATCTTGGATTTCAAAACCTACGCCACGCAGCATGGTAATCACCATGTTTTTTCCGATGTTGTGCATATCCCCCTGCACGGTTCCCATGAGGATTCTCCCACTCACCTTCCTTTTGTCGCTGGCAAGATAAGGCTCTAAAACCAATAAGCCTTCATTCATGGCCCGGGCAGAAAGCAGGACCTCAGGAATAAATACATCTCCTGCCTTAAATCTCTCGCTAATCACTTCCATGGCTGAGATCATACCCCGCTGGAGAATATCTTGGGCGTCTATACCTTTATCGAGCATCTCCCGGGCATGCGTTTTTATCTCTGTGTGGTCCCCTTTGAGTACGTCGTCTTGAATGACGTTGAGAACTTCATCTTCAACAAGGTGCGGCGTCACTCGTGCTGCAGCCTCAGCAAGGTGAGCTTCAGAAACGAGACGCACAGCCCCTTCCTTAAGGGGTAAATGCCCTTCTCGTTCAACACGCTCCCCGATCCGAATCAGGCGGTCAAAGACCGCACGGGGTGGGGTGGTGTCAGCAATTCCCACAATAAGGCGGCTGCCTGGTGACACCACTTTAAAGAGATGATCTAGGTAAGTTTCAAGATCTTCGTCTGTTGCTGTTTCTGCCATCAGTAAAACCTCGGGTATGCCACCCCAGATAGTCAGCTTATCACTCCACCTCTGGTAATATTCCTCGATCTTTACTTTGGTCATAGGGTAAGGGGTGACTGCTTCTGCTACGTGCATGCCGGAATCCTTGATCAAATCCAGTAATCCCGAGTTTTCACCGTCACAGTGGCAGATCACAATCTTTCCTTTTGCGCCAAGGGTATCTGCTGCCTTCGTGATCCAGGGCGATATCTCTTTTTCGAAAAAAGAAGGGTAGGTGATCATATCATCAAAATTAGCACCCCACACAACTGCCTCCGCAGGGGAGCTCGAAGCAATGTCTAGTGCCTGATTAAAGTAGTTTTCTACAGACTCGGTTAAGGCACGCATTTCTTTTGGGTAGTCGTGGTAGTGATAGTAAAAGGTTGTTGGGTCCACAAAATATTTTAAAATATGATGCATGGGAGAGGCTGCCATCTCACCCATGGCCACAGCGACTCCATCCTCCCTAATGCCATCTTTCCATGTGATGTAATCATCAAAATCCGGAGTTAGTTTCAGGTTATTGAAGATATATTCCACCACGGGGTAATCTTCGGGTTTCTTTATCACGTGTTCCTTAACCCAGGTGATGGAGGCCCCAGCTTTTCTCATCTCCTCAGTATATACCGTAGTAGTGCTTACCGGACCAAGGGGTGTATGGTATTCTACGTGAATACTATCCGCTTCACGATTGACCTTGATCTCTATATCCGAAGAAAACTGGTAGGAAAAAGGGGTCTCTTTCAATGAGAAAACCCCTATAGCCCGGTGCAGGTTATCTTCAGGGCTCCGCACTTTAAGATATTCAGGTATGATTTTGTGCAAGGCCCAACCTTCTGCCCGGGAGATTTCATCCTGTGTGCGACCTTTATGTTTTTCCGGAAGGGTGCCATACAAGGAATTTGCATTGTACCAAAGATCGATGCGAGGCGCGTAGGGGAGGACATCGGGCATTTCCCCGCGTGCTGCCATTAATATACGCCGTTTATGTGTCATCATGGTTAATCCCTCTTGTTCTGATAGAGAAGCGGATTACCGTAGCAGGTTATTCATCAAGCTGTAAGGTCAGTTAAGAACAGAAGGCCGATCCGTTGGTTTATGACCTGTGGGATGAATTTTGTCAATATGAAAGCTGAGATCCCTGCTCTTCATGTTATCTTCAATGCACCGGCATGTGTCATGCTTCCATGGAGGGTGTTTATTGACAAAGGCAGGGGATTTTGTTAAATGGGAAGGAGTTAGCCCGTGCTTAATTAGGCAGGACATCACTACAGAATGCTAAAGGAGGTAAGCGATGGCCCGAGAGCAAGAATTTCCAAAGATTGGCTATAACTACCAGCTGATTCTAAAACATTTATTGGAGCACGCAGCAAGAATGCGCCCAGAGGGGGAGATTGTCTATAGGGACGTTTTTCGGGGGAATTATACTCAGCTTTATGAACGGTGTCAGCGCTTTTCGAATGCTCTCAAGGGCCTCGGTGTAAATCAAGGCTCAAAGGTCATTTGCTTTGAGTGGAACACACACCGCTTCCTTGAGATGTATTTTGCTGTGCCTTGTATGGGCGCCATGGTGCACATGGGAAATCCACTTCTCACGCCGGAACAGATGGTCTATCTCATAAACCGGGTGGAGGATGATGTCCTTATCTTTAACAAAGATTTCACTTCAATAATAGAGTCAATCACCGACAAACTGAAAACAGTCAAGCATTATATAGTACTCGCAGATGATGAAAAATTGCCGGAGACAACGTTACATCCAATCTCAGAGTACGAGGGATTGTTGCGCTCCGCATCGCCACACTATGAGTATCCTGATCTCAATGAGGATACCGTAGCATCCTTAAGTAACACCACGGGCACGACCGGTGATCCAAAGGTGTGCTTTTTTACCCACCGGCAACATATAATGCATACCCTTATCTGGGCAAATATGCTTCAGAGTTTTTCAGGGGAAATGGGATTAGATCCTCGCCGTGACCTGACAATACAGCTGGTGCCTATGTTTCACGCCCATGGCTGGGGTGTACCATATATGG
>DAOVRY010000003.1 GCA_030633645.1 Pseudomonadota bacterium
AAATGTAGGTGTAGAAAGAGAGGCATGTCCTTTGGGTCTTGCACCTACAACCAGCACAACTGCTGCTCTGGCAATGGGTGATGCTTTAGCTGTTGTTCTTATAAACCGAAAGCAGTTCAACATAAAGGACTTTAAAAGGTTTCACCCAGGTGGTAGCCTGGGGGACAGGTTTTCAATTAATATCAAAGAGGTTATGTTAACAGGAGACCAGGTACCTTTAGTCTCTATAGATCAAACAGTCAGGGAGACCATTTTTGAGGTCAATAAGAAAAAATTAGGTGCATCTCTTGTTGTAGATAATAGCCTTATTCTACTTGGTATTGTCACAGATGGTGATATCAGACGATCCCTTTTAAAATGGAAAGATATAATGGGATTAAAGGTGGAGAAGATAATGTCAACATCTCCAAAGATGATCCAGGAAGGGAAAAAGGTATCCGAAGCAGTAACCTTAATGGAATACAATGCTATTATGGTGTTACCCGTTGTGGATAAGGCAAAAAGGGTTAAAGGTATTGTCCATTTACATGGGCTCTTAGGTGGAAAGGAATTCAGATTAAATGGAAGTCAATAAAGCACCTAAAGGATTGATAGTTGATCTCATTACCCCCCTTAATGATAAGGGAGATATTGACAATGACGGTCTTGGTTCTCTTTTAAAAAAGGTTCTACCTTATGCCGATGCAGTACTCCTTGCCAGTCCCCAGATGGGTGAGGGCAGTGGTCTTAGCCTAAAATTGAAAACTGACTTACTTAAAAAGGCCGCTGCCTTTATTCAGGGAAAAATTCCGATCTTTCTTTGGATTAGTGAAGATTCAGTAGAAGATACCAAAAAGACCCTGGCTCTCCTTGAAGATTTCCTGGAATCATATAGTTATCAAGGGAAAGTTTTTTGGCTTGACTCACCTCTTTTTTATCATAGCAACAGGGGCCTATATGACCATTATCAGGGCCTTACCTTGAATACAAGGTATCCTTTTGTGCTTTATAACGATCCAGGACTGATTAACCTCTTAGAAAGGCCTTTAAAGAGGTGTAATATCCGGACAAGTATCCTTAAGAATTTAAGTGAAATAGGCAAAATTAAGGCATTAATCTTTTGTGGCTCACTTACCAGGGTTAATGATTACCAGAAAGCCCTTAACCGAAGGCCAGATTTTAGGGTCTATGATGGAAATGAGGATAGATTTTTAGAGTACCCAAGCATGAGTGGTGTACTTTCAATAGGGGCAAATATAGCACCAGGAATTTGGAGTAATGTAACCAGGGCTTCGCTGGGGATGTTAGAGGAAGACAGGGAAAAAAGTGATTATCTAAATCAAATATGGGTAATGGGTAAATTACTCAAAGATCTCAGGCAAATTTACAACCCAAATCCTGTGGGGATAATTAAAAGGTCTCTGGTAGATCTTAACATTATAGGCTTTCATGCCTGCACATCCGTAACCCAGCCTTTTCATGAAAAAGACAACCTTCTTGCCGAATTTATCTCAAAACATAATATAGATTAATAACCCATAATCCATCTCATTCCACGCCTATGAGATTGATCCCTGACTCACAGTTGGGATAGAATGAAATCCTTATTGCATATCTTTTCATTCTATGTCTCTTATTAAACGATGGTGTTTTGAAAATCTCTATTGACATGGCATGCAATGATAGTCCACAATACTACGGTATCAGGATTTAATCTCTCTGTGTGGCAAAGCTCGAGTCCTTTTTCAGGCATAGAGATGACATATCATTTAAACAAAGGATCCTGTGGAAAGGAGGTGAGAAGGTTTTTTAAGGGCCAGTTGTGGTTGGGTTGAGGGCTTCCAGGCTCTCAACACGAGTTATTAACCTATCTTTTTACAAAAGGAGGTCTGGGATATGAGAAAAGTAAAATTATTATTGTTTTGTATGATTACAGTTTCTTTGGCTATCTTCCCTGCTCAGGGTTTCGCTAAAGCGAAAGCCCTGGTATACGGGACAACCGAGAAGGTCATTGATATGGACCCTGCCAATGCCTATGATTTCCATACCTGGGAAATCTTCTACAATATCTACCAGGGGCTTCTAAGATATCCCCCTGGGAAGACAAACCTCGTTCCAGGATTGGCTAAATCATATGAGATCAGTGCTGACGGCAAGGAATACACCTTTAAACTAAGAGAAGGCCTGAAATTCACTGATGGCACTCCTTTTGATGCCTCTGCGGTCAAGTGGTCTATGGACCGGGTGATCGCTCTCAAGGGAGATCCCTCATGGCTGGTTACAGATTTTGTTGATCACGTAGATGTAGTGGGCAAATATGCGGTCAAATTTGTTCTTAAAAACCCTGTAGCATATTTTCCCTCTCTGGTTGCTTCAGTCCCCTATTACCCGTTGAATCCCAAAATCTACCCCAAGGACAAAATTATTCGTGATCCCTCTGAACTCAAAGGGGGTAAGCTTGTGGGCTTGGGGCCATACAAGGTGGTTTCTTTCAAGAGGGACCAAGAAATAGTTATGGACGCAAATCCTTATTTCTATGGAGAAAAACCAAAGAATGACCGTATAGTCATTCGATATTTTGCAGATGCTACCACCATGAGGCTTGCCCTGGAAAAAGGGGAAATCGACTTTGCCTTCAAAACACTCAACCCATCTGACATCAACGACCTTGAAAAATCTGTCAAGCTCCAGACCATCAAGGCTCAAGGTCCCTACATCCGTTACATCTGCTTTCTCTGCGATAGCCCACCCTTTAAAGACAGGGTGCTGCGACAGGCGGTAGCCGCTGCTGTCAACAGGCCACCACTCCTGCGAAAGGTCTTTCTTGGGCAAAACGCTCCCCTGTACTCCATGGTGCCCATGGGAATGTGGTCTCATATTGATGCCTTCAAACAGGCACTTGGCGACGGAAACATTGCCAAGGCAAAGAATCTTCTGAAGTCCCGAGGGTATAGTGAAACCAAGAAATTCACCTTTGATCTCTGGTATACCCCCAGCCACTATGGTGATACCGAGGTGGATATGGCCGCTGTGCTTAAAGATCAGTTAGAGGCCACAGGGATGATGAAGGTCAATGTCAAGTCCGCCGAATGGGCCACCTATAGGGACAACTGGAAGAATAAGGTGATGCCAGCCTATCTTCTTGGATGGTATCCGGACTACATCGACCCGGATAACTACACAGCGGCCTTTGCAGGTACGGCTGGCTCTAAAGGGATTGGTATCAACTTTTCTGATCCCTACTGGGATATAAAGTTTGTGGATGGCCAAACTATTACTGATCCTGAAAAGAGAGCAGACCTCTATGAAGAACTCCAGACACTTTGGACCTATGAGGTACCCACGGTAACAATCTTTCAGGGAATGCTCTATTTGTTTGCCCAAAAAGGCATCCACGGCATTATGCTTTCACCAACCCTGCAATTCAACTATGGCCCCATTTATCGAGCCAAGTAGCTGAACTTTGGTTGAGGGCTGTGCCTTGTGCCCGGCCCTTAACCAGGTCTTATTTTCCCATGGCTTCGCCCAACGGAAATCAATGAAAAACCTCGCCAGATACATCATTACTCGGTTACTCCTGACCATCCCTATGGTCTTTATCCTCCTGAGCATAGTGTTTGTGGTGCTACGGGTTATGCCTGGAGATCCTGTATCTTCCATGCTTGGTGGCCATGCTCCGGAGAGAGTTATTGAGCAAAAAAAGGAGGAACTAGGCCTTAATCGTCCCCTATCTATTCAATATCTGGACTACCTCTGGCAGATTTGCCGTCTGGATCTGGGCGAGTCCATGGTCTTCAAACAGCGGGTAACCAAAGCGATTGCTGAAAAACTACCGGCAACCATAGAGTTGACCATATTCGGCATCCTCATTACCCTCTTCTTAGGTGTTTTTTTGGGTGCCTATGCGGCGGATAGAAGGCGCACGGTGCAAGATTACGTGATTCGGCTTTACGGCATTGTGGTCTATTGTATACCGGTATATTGGATGGGCCTCATGCTACAGCTTATCTTCGGAATCTGGCTTGATATCTTGCCTATTTCCGGCAGAACCAGCCCTAGGGTTTTTGCCTCAACGTTTGAAAAAACAGGTCTTTATATAATAGATACAATTCTGGTCAGAGATTTTTCCGCGTTAGGTGATGTCCTCATACATTTGGTTCTCCCTGCCTTCACCCTTGGGTTGGTCCTCTCAGGCATTTTCGTGCGTCTCACTCGGGCCAATATGTTGGACGTGCTCAGGGCTGATTACATCATTGCAGCAGAGGCAAGGGGGATTCGCCACAAGAAAATCGTGTACAAACATGCCCTTAAAAACGCCTTTATCCCCATACTGACTATGATGGGGCTACAGATTGCACTGCTCATGGCCGGTGCCGTCCTCACAGAGACAACCTTTTCCTGGCCTGGTATGGGACGGCTTCTTCTGGAAAGGATCTATCTGAGAGATTATCCCACCATACAGGGCGTGATCATCATGATTGCCCTGATTGTAGCAATGGCTTCACTTGTCGTTGATATCATCTATGCCATAGTGGACCCAAGGGTTCGATATTAGGAGAAACATGCGGTATTCACCAGCAGCAGGAATAGCAAGAGTTATTTCAGGCTTTACAGGTCTGGGGAAGAAGTACGGCCTGGAGTGGTGGATTCTGGTGATCGGAGCCATTATTATCCTGGCCATCATCTCTATGGCCCTGTTTGCAGGTTCCATTGCCCCTTTCAGCCCTCATGATCAGAATACAGGACCGCAGCTCGCTCCGCCGGGAGGGGAACACCTCATGGGAACGGACAACCTCCAGCGGGATGTCTGGTCACGGATCATACACGGTTCGAGAACCATACTCCGCATTGCGGTGCTGGCAGCCATTATCTCCTCTGTTTTTGGCATTACCCTTGGCCTGATCTCGGGCTTTTCGGGTGGCATCTTCGACAGGGTTCTCTCACTGATTATGGATTCCGTCTATTCATTTCCAGGTCTCATACTGGCGATCGCTTTTGCAGCGATGCTTGGACCTGGCGTCATCAACATCACCCTAGCTGTTTCTGTTATTTACATTCCAACGTATTTTCGTTTGGTCAGGGGTCAGACACTCTCCATCAAGGAAGAACTATACGTAGAAGCAGCAAAGGCGATCGGAGCCTCCGGTTCTCTCATTTTATGGAAATATATCTTCCCTAATGTGATCGCCACAACGGTTGTGGTGTTCACTTTAAATGTAGCCGATGCCATTATGATTGAGGCCGCTTTGACATACCTTGGCCTTGGCCTCCCCCCTAGTATTGTAGACTGGGGCATGGATCTGTCCATGGGAAAGAAGTTTCTGCCTTCTGGTCAGTGGTGGATGATCACCTTTCCCGGTGCCATGATTTCATTACTCGCCCTGGGGTTTACCATGCTCGGCGAAGGCCTTGCCGAGATCTTAAATCCCAGGCTCCTGGAGCGATAAGAGCTTGGCAACAATTTTGGAAATTGAAGATCTCTCGGTTCACTTCCCTATTCACATTGGGACCGTACGTGCCGTGGAGGATGTGAGCTTGAACCTGGAGGAGGGGGAGGTGATGGGTCTTGTAGGGGAGTCGGGGTGTGGTAAGACAACCCTCGGCTTTTCGATCCTGCGTCTTCTCAGACCCCCCGGGAGAATCGTAAAGGGCCGGATTCTCTATCACGGTCAAGATATTGTTCAGATGAGCGAGAAAGAGATCCTTTCCCTTCGAGGCAGAAAAATCGCCATGATTTTTCAGGACCCTCTAACCTCTCTGAATCCCCTTTTTCGCATTGACCAGCAATTCATAGAGACGCTCCTCACCCACGAAAAAGGACTGCACAAAAGAGCAGCGTTTACCCGGGCCGGAAATATGCTTGAAAGTCTAGGCATCTCCCCTGAAAGGCTCCTGGAATATCCCCATCAAATGTCGGGAGGTATGCGGCAACGCATCATGATCGGAATGGGGCTCATCTTGAGCCCTGATCTCCTGATAGCTGATGAGCCCACCACATCTCTTGATGTGATCGTAGAGGCCCAGTTTCTTGATCTTTTGAACGATTTGCGCAAGCAATTCAATTTGACGATCATCCTGATTACCCATAACCTGGGAAATGTTGCTCAATTGGCCGATCGCATCACGGTCATGTATGGGGGCACCATCGCCGAGGTGGGAGAGGCGAACGCGATCTTCGATAATCCCCTCCACCCCTATACACAGGGCCTCCTATCCTCCATACCAAACATCAAGCTTGATAAGCCCAAATTGAAGACCATGCCGGGAAGCCCTCCTGATCTGGTTAATCCACCGTCCGGCTGTGTTTTTCATCCACGTTGTCCTTATGCCAAGGATATCTGTAAGGTTCAAAAGCCAGAGACCTTTAGCAAGGACGGCCGTCTTGTCAGTTGCTGGCTATACGGGTGAGAAAGAAGATGAAAGAGTTGCTAACCATTACAAATCTGAAGAAGCATTTCCCTCTACAGAAAGGGTTTATTGACAATTTGCTCGCAAAGAAAAAGAGATTTGTCAGGGCTGTAGATGATGTATCTTTCTCCATCCAAAAAGGTGAGGTCCTGGGATTGGTTGGTGAAAGCGGGTGTGGCAAGACAACGACTGGGAGACTCGTTCTGAGACTTTTAGAGTCCACCTCTGGAGATATTCACTATAAAGGTAGATCCATATTTTCCTATTCAAAAAAGGAGATGCAAAAGCTAAGGGAGAAGATGCAGATCATTTTCCAGGACCCTTACGCATCTTTAAGCCCTCGCATGGCCATTGGGCAGGCCATTGGACACCCTCTGGTTATTCATAACCATTACGACAAGACGGAAACAAGGGAACGCTGCCTTCAGATCATGGAAAAGGTTGGTTTATCCCCTGCCTCCTTCCTGTACAAGAAGTATCCTCATCAGCTCTCAGGAGGTCAGCGGCAACGGGTCGTGATTGCCAGGGCCCTGGTGACTAATCCAGAATTCTTAGTGGCTGATGAACCAATTGCTATGGCGGATGTTTCTGTCAGGGCCATGATACTGGAGTTGATGGTGCAGTTGAAAGAGGAATTCGATCTTACCTACCTCTTTATTACCCATGATCTGGCCACAAGCAAGTATATCTGTGATCGAGTGGCCATCATGTATCTGGGCAAAATCGTGGAAATCGGGCCTTTAGAAGAAGTCTTTAAAAACCCGGCTCACCCCTACACGAAGACACTCCTGGCTGCTGTGCCAGTACCGGACCCCAAGTACAAGAGAACCCATCCCATACCGAAGGGGGAAATCCCCAGCCCTATCAATCCTCCGCCTGGCTGTCGGTTTCACCCTAGATGCCCCTCTGTAAAATCAATGTGCAGCAAGCATGAACCTGATCTCGTGGAAGTACGCGAAGGCCATTGGGTTGCCTGCTTCTTGTAAAACAGCCCTTTCAGGCATTCAGAATCCAGACCCTATCTTCCACTTTTGCAAGAGCAGCCATGAGGGATTTATCATTTGGTATCGCGTAGCTTAGCGGGCTGAGCCGGTACAGTTGAAGTTGGAAATATGGGCTTCATGTTCAGTGGCCTGTTAGGATATTTGCCTTGAGGACTTCCGCTATGACACCCTGGCCAGCACCTTACCCTGTAATAACGAATAGGTTTCTCCGGCAGGGCACCATCACCAGGATACCATACTCCAGGGGCAATAGGATAAATACGAGAAGTTTTTGTGTTGGTTGCTGTATTGCCTTTTGAGCTGGCAGGTTTATCACCAGTTCGCACAATATTAACTACAGCAATTACCAGAAACATTGAGACGATAAAAATTATAAGATACTTCATCTTTCACCCTCCTTTCATGTGATTTTATTTTCTACCGATCCCCTTAATAGAGCCGTATAAGGTGGGAACAAAGAAGATGGTAAACAGGGCAGATACCAGCATCCCACCAATCACCACACGGGCAAGAGGAGCATTGATTTCTGAACCTTCCCCAACCCCAAGGGCCATGGGAACGAGTGCGAGGGATGTGGTGAGTGTAGTCATCATAATTGGACGAAGACGTCTTTTTGCCCCAATAAGGATTGCTTCCCTTAAGGGATGTTCCTTTTTTCTCAGTCGGTTGATGTAGTCAATCATGACGATCCCATTGTTAACCACGATTCCGATAAGGAGGACCCCTCCGATAAAGACAGGGATCGTAACATTCATGCGGAGAACCAATATCGCGATAATAACCCCGATAGAGGCTAATGGTATAGTGAACATGATCACAAACGGCTCGGTGAGTGACTCAAACTGAGAGGCCATTACCATATAAACCAGGACAATGGCCAAGATAATGGCAAACAGGAGCCCTACAAATGCCTCCCTCTGCTTCTCATATTCGCTTGCGAAATCAAGGCGAAAGTTACGTGGTAACTTCAGGTCACTGAGTCTCTCTCTGATCTCCTCAACAATGTGACCAAGATCCCGGTCCTTGATCCCTGCCATCACCGTGATCAGTCTCTCCTGATCTCTTCGCTCAATCTTTGTCGGCCCTTTCCCCTCTGTAATTGTGGCAAACCCCTTCAATGGAATGTCCTTGCCTCCTGGCCCATTAATGGATATGTTTAGGACATCCTGGAGCCTCCCACGGTCCTCCTCCCGTAATCTTACAAGGATATCAAACTCATCGCCGCCTTCCCTATAGCGGGAAGCCACTGTCCCCTCGATATTGGTATTAATTACCTGAAGGATTCGTGAGATCGGAAGCCCCATTGTAGCTGCCTTTGATCTGTCAATGACTATCTTGAGCTCAGGTCGGTTGTCTTCAAGGCTTATCCTCGGATAGATAACCCCTTCCACAGGCTTTATCCTGTGTATAATCTCATTGGCAATGGTCTTCCCCTGCTCAAGATCATAGCCTTTGAGGTCTATCTCAAGCCTCTCCTCACTCCCCCCTCCAAGGATTCCTGTATACATCGATCTTCCCTCGGAAATACGAACCTTTGCATCAGGAATGTTAGCAAACTTCGGTCTCAAGTTTGCTACGATCTCCTTTGTGGAACGCTTCCTGTCCTTTATGTCCACCAGGTGTGCCCGAAAAAAGGCCATGTGAGACCCTCCCCCGCGGCGCCAGTGTGTGCCTGAACGGGCAAACATCCCTTCCATCTCTGGAACATCACTAAGAATTATCTTCTCCGCTTCACTCGTGATACTGTCGGTGATGTCGAGACGTGTTCCCACTGGCATCTCGATGACCCCGTTGATGACTCCCTCATCAATCTCTGGAAGGAGTTCCGTTCCAACACCCTTAACTTGGAGGGTCCAGAATGCCAGAAACAGAAGTAGGACTGATCCACCCAAGACCGTTTTCCGGTGTGTCAGAGACCATCCCAACCCCTTCAGATATCCTTCATAGAATCGAGCTCGAACAGCTCCTGTATCTTTCCTTTCAACCCTTAGAAACCGGGATGAGAACATAGGAATCAAGCTCAGGGCCACTACTAAAGCAGCTACCAGGGAAAAGGTGACTGTGAGGGCCATCTGCTTAAATATCACCCCCTCTATCCCCTTGAGAAAGAGGAGGGGAAGAAATACGCAAATGGTAGTCAGGGTGGAGGCTGTGATGGCCATCCCTACCTCTTGGCTCCCCTCAAGAGCCCCTTCTATCGCCCCCCTTCCCTCCTCTCGGTGGCGAAAGATGTTTTCGAGGACCACAATGGAGCTATCCAGGATCATCCCAATCCCAAGGGCCAAACCTCCCAGGGACATCATGTTGATTGTAAGCCCCATCCGATCGAGAAGGAAGAAGGTAGACCAGATAGCGATAGGTATTGATGCCGAAATGATGAGGGTACTTCGAATGTTTCTGAGGAAGGCAAATAGGACTACTATTGCTAGAATACCCCCTATAAAGGCGACCTGTTTTACTTGCTTTATTGATTTTCTGATGAAGTCTGCTGTATCAAGAAGAACAGAAAAGGTGATCCCTTCAGGAAGGTCATGCCTAAGCCTGGGAAGAATTGTTAAAACCCGGTTGGAGACCTGAACGGTGTTGCTTCCCGACCTTTTCCTAACAGCCACCATCACACCACGTTCACCGTTAATCCTCATATGTCTGCGGAGCTCCTTAAACCCGTCCTTCACATCAGCCACCTGCTTCAAATAGATAGGCCTACCTTGTCTAGTGGCAACAATAATATTCTCTATATCTTTCAGGCTTGAGAACTCTCCTAAGGGACGAATCAACCACTCTCTTCTGCCTGTCTCGAGGCGCCCTCCTGGAAGCGAAAGGCTTTCTCCTTTAAGGATGGTGACCAAGGCATCGATGGATAGGCCGATAGAGCGAAGTTTCCCTCTGTTGACGTCCACCTGGATTTCTCTCTCTAAGCCTCCCCATATATCAACGGCCGCCACACCTTCTATTTGTTCGATATCGTACTTGATCTGATCATCGGCCAAATCCCTCAGTTTGGAAGGATGGAGTGGGCCTCGCAGAGAAATGAAAAGGATGGGACGATTTGAAGGGTCGTATTTATAGAGATAGGGGTCGTCTGCATCTTCCGGCAGAAAACGGCGAACCCGATCAAGATTCTCTCGGATATCGTTAGCTGCCTCAGCCAGGTCCGTTCCCCAGTTAAAATCGACTGTTACAGTGGAGGCATCCTCAGCGGAAGTGGAGCGGATCTCCTTGACATTTTCTATGGTGCTGACCCTTTTTTCAATAATCTCGGTGATGAGCCTCTCGACTTCCTGTGGCCCAGCTCCCTCATATTCAGTATAAATGGTAATGGCTGGGTAGGTTATATCCGGCAAGATATCTATTGGAAGGCGTAACAAAGAGATGGATCCGAAAATTAAGATGGCCAGGAAAAACATTGATGTAGTGATTGGTCTTCGAACAGCCAGATTCGAGAGGTTCATGGGATTTTGTGTCTCCGTATAACCCTCACGGGCATCATATCTTTTAATTCATATTGACCTGCTACTATAACCTCCTCACCTTCCCGCAATCCCCTCAAGACCTCCACGTATTCTTCTCCCTCAAGCCCAAGACTGATTTCCCTGAGTGATGCTCTGCCATTTTCGTGCACAAATACCCTTGTAGGGCCATCTTCCCTCACAAGGGAATCTTTTAATAGCAAAAGAACTCCATTTCGCCTTTGTACAACGAGATTCACCCTGGCAAACATCCCTGGCTTTAATCGGTGATCCCTGTTATCCACCTGGATTTCAATATCGGCCATTCTGCTTTCAGGATCGACAGTGGGGCTGATGCGTGAAACTTCGCCCCGAAAAACCTGTTTTCGATAGGCATCTACATATATATCAGCTTTGGCCCCAACCCTGAGCTGAGCGAGATCACTCTCCACCACCTGAACAAGGGCCTTGACCATATCCATGGCTACGATCCTCACGATTGGAGTAGTTGTGCTTACAAAGGCGCCTCGATCCAGAAATCTCTTGCTGATAATCCCACTAATGGGGGCACGGATCGTCGTATTCTTTAGATGTATCTGGGTGAGTCTCAATGCGGCTTTTGCCTGACGGATCTGGGCCAGAAGTGCATCGCGGTCCTCCTGCCTTGCTCCTTTTCTCAACAAGGTCAATTTTTCCTTTGCCGACCTGTATTCAGCCTCAC
>DAOVRY010000186.1 GCA_030633645.1 Pseudomonadota bacterium
AAGGGTTCTGTCCTTGGCCTCGTCGGACATGACGAAGATATTGGCAGGTCCGATAGTTATCCCTTCAGGATTCTTTGCCTCCTTATAGAGGCTTCTTAAATCGGTATTCAATGCATATCTGATTCTCCTGAGGTTCTTGCGTTTGCTTTTAGTTGCTGTGGGATCATCTCCTATATTCCACAGGAATTTAGCTAGTTCATCTGCGTCTACGCCCTGTATGGTTTCAACTGAATTTTCGTCTTTGTAGTACTGCCGTATCGTTGTAACGAGCCTATATTTTAGTGCATTCTTATTCTTGTAAGTAAGATTGGAAATCGCTTGGTCTATACCTTTGAGGGTGATTAAAGAAGCCATCAGAGTTCCTTGCGGTATCCTTTTGTGTTGTGCGTAATCGAGAGAAAAAAATAGAATTTGTTTATAAATACGATATTTTTATGAAATTTTCAAGAAGTTATGAAATCCCTGGGCACCTAGTTTTGATTTGGGGTGTGAAATTATACCTCCGAAGCCTTCTAAAATCCCTCGTCTTCCTTATGAACGTAAGGCAGAGTATTCCGGGATCGAGATATCGCCCGTCTGCCATTGCAAGGCACGAGCGGGCAGGTGGCGGGCACGCCTTTCAGGAAGAGTGCCGTGGTGGGAGCTCTGTTCGGAGTAGCACGAGGCGCTATCTCTTGCATATGCTGTTGAAGTCGAAAAGCGGAAAAGCATGGCAGGCCAGAGGAGAGATGACGGGGACCTATTTCCCCTTATGCAACAGCTTGAACCTGAGCCTGAGGTAGGCCTCTTCTGCCTTTTCATCGTCCGGGGAAATAGCGAGGATCTTTTTATATAACGCAAGGGCCGGCTCCAGATCCCCTGATGCTTCTTTTAGGGTAGCCAGCTGGTGCAGCAGCTCGGTATCGTTTGGCTTCAATCTAATGGCTTTTTCTAACTCCTTTGCTGCCAACTCATTTTTCTCTAATTTAAGATAGGCCAGTATCAAATATTTTCTTAATTCCAACTCTTTTGGATTGGCCTTTATTGCCTTGCGCATGTATTGAGCGACCTGTTCATATTTAGATTGTTTGGCAAGATAGTTAAATATGAACCTATAATAAGAAACCTTTTTTGGGGCAAGTTTGATCAGTTTCTCTGCCTGGAAAAAGGCAAGATCATTCCTCTTTTGTCTCTGATAGATAGTGAACAGGGCCTCTCTGGCCTGTATATCTTTCGGATTAATCTTAACGACTCTCTCAAAATAGGTGACAGCCTCTTTCAAGTTCCCTTCATCTGCCTCCATTACCCCAAGATTGAAGAGGATAGTGGTGTTTTTCGTGTCACGAGATAATATCTTTTTATAAACACTCCTCAAGGTCTTTGTATCACCTTGTTTTTCTGCTATGTGGGCCAACAGAGTGAGAGCCTCTTGATGGCGAGGATCTTTTTTAAGAATTTCTTGTAGGTAACGTTTGGCCTCTTTGAATTTGCCGTCTTTGAACAGAGACTGTGCGAGCCTCATCCTCCCCTCAATGTCATCCTGTTTCAGATTAATGGCCAGACGCAGGTATTTTTCAGCCTGTTTTGGTTCTTTCAATTCATCGTAAATAGAGCCGATATTGTAATAGAGGTTAGGATCTTTTTTGTCATACTTGGCTGCCTTGAGGTACCACTGCAGGGCCTTTTTTTTCTGACCTGTCTGGTATGAAAGATAGCCAATGGTCTTCATGGCTACTATTTTTTCATCCTGTGGTAATTTTGGCAAAATTATTTGATATTGTTTTATGGCCTCTTTGAGCCTCCCCTTTTTTTCGAGAACCTCAGCAAGGCGAAGCCTGGTGTCAATGTCTTCGGGCGTTAGCGCAAGGATCTTCCTCAAGGTTCTAATAAGCGAATTGTAATAACGGAGGTTTTCATAGGCATCTGCCAGCTTCATCATGAGGTTCACATCTTTTTTTTCTTTGATGATATCCTCGATGATAGGGGCTGCCCCTTTCCATTTCTTAAGAGCCAGATATTCATCTGCCAACCTCATCCTGAGCTGAATATTGTCCTCTGTCTCTTTAATGGCCCTCCGTAAGAACGCTGACCTTTTTTTAGGGTCTATTATCTTGTCTGCCTTTACCAGCCAATCTTCTACCGAAGGAGAGACTACCAGACCGACCTCGCCGATAATGTCATTTCGGTGTTTGATTGCGATCGTGTACCTGTAGTGGTGAAAGGGGTCTTGGCCGGGAAGGAGTTTTGTTATGACTGTTTCCTCTCGAAAGGCATTAATATCAAAACCTTCGGAAAAGAGTCTTATGTGCCTGTTTAATAGCACTGAGGTAGCTATCTTCACTATTTTGAGGCTGTCATATGGATGGGCGTGAAGGGTCTGACCAGAGGTGAGCTCTTTCCTCGTCCCATTGTGTTCAACTGTGAGGTGGTCAAACTCGGGAACTGGATTGAGGAATCCCTTGAATGAGAGCTTGAGATAGTCGCTTCCAAGTCCACCAATGAGGAGATAGAGAGACGCGCATAGGAGAAGAATTATCAATAAAACGATAGTCTGTGCCGTTCGTTTCTTCTTTTGCCGGCGTGGAACTCTCTTTTTTACCAATTACCTTCCTTTCCCGCGTCCCTTTGTGCTGCCAAGGCCTCCTTTCCCTGGCTGGTCACCCCAAATGAGGAGAACAGGGCTTGCTACAAAAATGGAAGAATAGGTGCCAACTACTATGCCAACGAGGAGGGCAAAGGCAAAATCATGAATAACACCGCCGCCTAAGACAAAGAGGCATGCAACAACAATGAGGGTGGTTGCTGAAGTCAGGATGGTTCGACTGAGTGTCTGATTAATGCTTTGATTAATCACCTCAGCGAAATCGGGACGTCTAGAGCGGCGGTAGTTTTCCCTGATTCTGTCAAAAACAACAATGGTATCATTCAGGGAGTAACCAACGATGGTGAGGAGCGCAGCTACAACGGGTAATGTTATTTCCCGGTTGGTGAGGGCAAAGGCTCCAACTGTTATGGTAACATCGTGAAGGAGCGCAATAATGGCACCTAGGGCGTACTCCAAGCGCAGAAACCAACACAGACCGATAGTAATGAGGCCGGCAACAGCAATAAGCCAAATGATACTCATTCCTATTGCTGAGATGATATAGACTCCGAAGGCAAGGCAGGTTGCCATGATTATACTCATGGTCCACTTGTATTCAAATCTGCCTGATATGTAGATAACCATGAAAAGGATTGCATAAAAGATGGCAAAGAGGGCCTTTTCTCTTAAATCTTTCCCGATCTTTGGCCCCACCATCTCCACCCTCCTGACTTCAACATTGTTTTCCCCAAACACTTTATCCAACGATTGTTTGAGCATTTGGGAAAGGTTGCTCAGTTCGATATCGGTTTGGCTCACTCGTATCAGATATTCACCCTTTCCTTTTTCCCCGAACTCTTGAATAGCGCTATCTTCCAAGGCGATCGACCTTAAGGCTCCCCTGATGGCATCCGGTGTGGTTGGCTGATTGAACCGCACCTGAATCAGTATACCGCCAGAAAAATCCACACCATAATTAGGTCCGCCCCGAAACAACAAAAGTACGAAGGTGAGAAGTATCAAACTGCCCGAGAAGAAAAGAGCAATCCTTCGTCTACCGATGAAATCAATATTAATATCCGGTTTTATGAATTCCATGTTCCGCTCTTTCTGCTAAATACTTACTCTCTTCATGCCCCGTTCCGTAATGAGATAATCAAAGATGAGTCTGGTAACAAATATAGCGGTGAAAAGGCTGGCAATAATGCCAATACTTAGAGTTACAGCAAATCCCTTTACTGGCCCCGTTCCAAACTGAAA
>DAOVRY010000050.1 GCA_030633645.1 Pseudomonadota bacterium
ATGAGGGTTCAGCATCCGGCAAGAGGTAATAGGGCATCGGAGGGATAGGCATTAGGGGGAGCTTCTCACTTATTGGTTTCCGGAAAAAAATACCTGTTTTGTAAAGGGAATATGGCTCAGTTTTTCCATAAAGACAAGAGAGAGAGGGGCTCTATGGGGGTTTCGATAGGTTTGGAACCGTATTCCTGGTAGGCCTCTGTTTTTTCCTGGATCCAGAATGCACGGTATCCAGATAAAGTAATTCTAGTTTTACCTGTGGCTTCATCGATATTGCTTAGATATACTGGTATGTGTTTTGCAAGATAATCTATCCGGAATAAAACTTAGTAAGGTGTATTTTCGAGAAAAGGAACCCTGCTGCGCTTTTAGAAGTGTTGCCTCTCTCCCGGGTATGAGGTGGTCATTCGCCAGGGTGCGGAAAGTGCTCGTTTCGAGGAAGGGGTGGTGGCAAATGAGTTAGCCTGTAACAGGCTGTTGCCGAAATCCCTTTTGGCTGGGCCTAAAACGTTTTTTTCCCGACTTGTCGGGATTCGCCAAGATTTGTTTGCAAAAAACGTTTTAATGACCGTTCAAAGGGATTTCCGTTTGGGCAACAGCCCGATAAAAAGTGACTCTTTAACGAATAGGAGGTTTTCATGTCGTTGCCGGAAATACTTATCATATGGCCTGGCTCTCCAGTATTATCTCTGATCATTGAGTTTGTGATCGCCATTTTTCTCCTCTACCTGGCCCGTGGGCCTGCACACAAAGCTATCTATTCACTCAGCACGATTATTCACAGTGGCCTGCGCCTGATGGCACGGTCAGTGCTGCTAGGGGAAAAAAGGGTAGTGGAGCGCAATAAAGAGGTTCTTCTTGCCACCGGGGCAAAAGCAGTGGAACGGTTGATTGAGCGAGAGTTTTACCGGGTCGATGCAGTTGTAAAGCGTGATATGAGTGGATATCCAGCACTCCAGCATAAACTGGGAGATCAGATTGCACGCATTGATGAAGATTACCGGGAAAGTACTGAGGTGCCGGTACCATCACCCGATTGGGTCAAAGCAGTAGACACGCTGGCAAAACTTCCTTCAAAAGGGGATAGCTGGATAGCGAATATTTTAGGCGAAATACACAAGACCGCCCAAGCCCAATATAAAAATACCATGGAGGAATACCGCAAGGCAGTGTCCGTGCGCCATTCCTTCCTGGAAAAAATGATGCCATACTGGCGCAGGCTCTCACAAACCCTCGACCAAGTCGACAAAACCATCATTGGCTTACATGAGCGGAGTAAAGTTATCGACAGCCGAATGGCTGAATATGAAGAGATTCGGAACCAGTCGGACAAGGCAGTACGTACGCTGACCTCCTCGGCCATGACCCAGTTTTTCATCTCCGCTCTCGTGTTGCTCATCGCCATAGGAGGGGCGGTGATCAACTTCAATCTCATAGCCCTCCCTATGTCAGAAATGGTCGGAGGTGGGAGCTATATCGGCAATTTCAAGACCTCTAATATTGCTGCGCTGGTGATTATCTTGGTGGAGGTCGCCATGGGCCTCTACCTCATGGAATCACTGCGCATCACCCATTTGTTTCCGGTCATCGGACACATGGATGACAAGATGCGCACCCGTATGATCTGGGTCACTTTTACCATCCTGCTGATCTTAGCGGGCGTTGAATCTGCACTGGCGTTCATGAGGGACCGCATTGCTGCGGATATGCAGGCCCTGAGACAAGCCCTCGCCACGGTGGAAACAGCACAGCCGGTAAGTAGCTGGATCCCAACGGTGGGGCAGATGGTGATGGGCTTTATTCTTCCTTTTGCCCTGACCTTTGTGGCCATACCCTTGGAGTCTTTTGTGCAATCCTCTCGCACCGTGTTTGGGTCGGCAGTAGCCGGCCTGTTACGGCTGATTGCCTTTGCCCTCCGTTTGTTGGGGAATGTGGTGCGCTATATAGGAGTATTTTTGGTGAATCTCTACGACCTGCTGATCTTTCCGCCGCTGTGGTTAGAAAATCTCATCCGGAACAAAGAGCAGCATAGTGAAGTTTCGGATATTATTGTTAAGGAGGAGGTGTCGTGATGAAAAAACTGTTAGCCTTGGGCCTTCTATCTCTTTTACTACTCGTGAGTGGGTGTCCTGATACTACGAGCCATTCACAGGGGGTCTACATGCTTTTAGATAGCTCAGGTACCTACAAGAAGGAAATAAAGCGGGCACAGGCTATCATCAATTACCTCCTTGGCACATTGCAGCCTGGAGACTCCCTTGCCGTGGCACGGATCGACAGTGCCAGTTTTAGTGAAAAAGATATTATTGCCAAGATGACTTTTGACAGACGGCCCTCAATGACAAACCAGCAAAAGCGCCTCTTCAAACAAAAGGTTGACGAGTTTGTTGCCAAGGTAAAGGGCAGCGCATACACGGATATTACCGGAGGGGTTCTACAGGCGGTGGAATACCTGAATGAAACGGGAGCAGGAAAAAAGCACATTCTCATATTCTCTGATTTGAAGGAGGAGTTGGTCAAAGGGCACGTACGCGACTTTCCCATCCAACTATCTGGATGTAAGGTTGTTGCTCTCAATGTTACCAAATTACGGAGCGACAATATTGATCCGCGGGAATACTACAAAAGGGTTGACCAATGGAAAGAGCGAGTTGAGGCTGGACGTGGGCATTGGCGGGTTATCAATGATCTGGAACGGCTTGAATCCATACTGGCAGATTAGGCGTATTGTTGAAGCCTTTGATAGGAGCTTCCTATTCAAGGAGAACCGCTATAAAAAAGAAATTCTACGTTATTGAGAAGGTTATAGCAAGGGTGATTTCCTCCCCTCAGGATAAGAGGGATAAGCCATGATAGGGAAAAAATATCATACCCTGGTCATTATGCCTTCTACTCCAGGGAAAAAGATTATCAAATTTTCTCTCCCTTCCTTTTGCTGGCGTATTTTTTTTGTAATAATGGCAGCGATCTTGTGCTGGGCAGGATTGGGCACGTGGAGTCTTTATCAGCATAAACAAATTACCGACCGGTCTCTCAGGTTGTTGAAAGAAAACCTGCTCACTAAAAGCCAGCTGGAAGATAAAAAACAAAAGATCGAATATCTTAACAGCCAGCTTGAAAAAATCCGGAGACAATCAATCTATATTCGCAATTTCTTAGGGCTTGAGCCTCAAGGTAAGGCTAAAGGAAAACTCGGGCAGGGTGGGAAAGAAGTCTCCCCCCAGGGCTTTTCTATTCCTTCCGGTTTACCCTCTGACTCTGAGGTAAATACAGAACGGCTCAGTTTTACCTACAGTGATCTGCCTTGCTCTCTCTCTCGCCAAGACATAACTGAATTGCGTACCGATTTAGATCGAATAATTGAAACATTGGAAAATAGACAAAAGGAGATGGAGCACACTCCGTCTATTTCTCCGGTTGATCCTCGAAAATCATGGATATCGTCTGTGTTCGGCATGAGGATTAGCCCCTTTACCGGCAGAAAACACTTTCATTTAGGGATAGATATTGCAGGGTGGAAAGGCACACCCATTATGGCCCCGGCTAAAGGGAGAGTCAATCTTGTGCGAAAGTGGGGCGCATTAGGCCTCATGGTAAGAATAAGGCACAATTCAACGTACACTACGGAATACGGTCATTTGCTGAAATCAGCAGTGAAAAAAGGGCAATATGTAGAGCGGGGAGATATAATTGGCTATATGGGAAATTCAGGAAGGAGTACCGGGTATCACCTTCACTATGGGATAAAGAAAAACCGTAAACACGTAAATCCGTTCCCGTACATGATGGACTGGGATAGAAACTATTCTCTCTTAGCAGCAGGGGGAAAAGGGGCAGGGAAGAAGTAAAAGTCAATGCCTCCGGAGATGACAATGAAAAGGGTAAAGAAAAGAGCGGAAACAATAGACAGCATCATCGGGCATCATGTTTATTTTGAGGGGATCCTATTGTCAAAGGAAAGTCTCCGAATTGACGGGAGAGTTAAAGGGAAGGTAGAATGTGAAGGTTCTGTGGTAATTGGAAGTGAAGGCAAAGTGGAAGGTGAAATTCTGGCCGATAATGTGTTTATCGCAGGAGAATTAACAGGCAATGCCACTGCAAGAAATAAATTGGAAATCACTGAGAAAGGAAAGGTCTATGGGGATATTGCTAC
Organism: Pseudomonadota bacterium; assembly: GCA_030633645.1. GTDB lineage: Bacteria > Desulfobacterota > DSM-4660 > Desulfatiglandales > B25-G16 > JADFWK01. The sequence continues at coordinate 4,151 of DAOVRY010000050.1, forward strand.
CGCTAAACTGGTGGTAGATCCAGAAGTTATATTTGAGGGAAAATGCCGCATGATTTCCGAAAAGCATATCGCAGATTCCTCTGATTCTCTTTCCCCTCCTGCCGCCCTTGCTGCTTCTTGACCAGGGAACTTCCTTCCTCTCCCTCTCTGATAACCAGCTCACAAAACATATCCAATATCGTTCTTACCGACAGAGCCATCTGGTTTATGTCTGTTCTTTCATAGCATCGTTGAGAAGTGGGTCATTAATTAACAGGCTGTTGCCGAAATCCCTTTTCACTGGGTCTAAAACGTTTTCTGACAAATCTAAGGCTCCCTCCAGGCGATGTCAAAACTCGCCTTTAGGGCTCAAACAGTTGACATCGCTTATCTTCCACTTCGCCAAGATTTGTTTGCAAAAAACGTTTTAATGACCGCTCAAAGGGATTACGGTTTGGGCAACAGCCTGTTAATACCCTAAGCCACCACGAAAGGTGGCATGGTTCAAGCTTTGCTGGTTGGGTGGTGATTTAGGATGTCGGATAATAAATATCTCCTCGCTCACTCCCCTTGGCCTGTCAAATAACAGCAACGCAGAATGGAGGTTTATCAGGCTATCTGCAAGATTATAGTGACACCTCACAATTGCGAGCCTCTTATTTAAAAGGCTGAATCTTTCGAGTTCACAGACGCGCCCGCCTCGCCTGGGCGAGAGCTATGGCGGGCGGGGATAGCACAGAGATAATTATTCAAGGCTGCCATTTTAGGGGTGGTAGTTGACTTGTTATTGGACTGGGCAGGCCTGCTGTAGCCGAGCTATCGAATAGTGAAGAAGGCCTCTTCGAACTCCGGTCTACCCTCATACTTCCCCATAAAGGTCCCGGGAGCCTTGTCCATGTGCTCGAAAATAGTGGGATTAACCCTTATTCCTGCTTTGTGAAAGGCGTTTACCAAAGCCTTAGGAGATGGGGGGCAGCCCCTAACAGTGATGAGTTCCTGGATGTCGGGATGGTCCTTGTTGGCCTGGTACATACACCTTCCGATGAGAATAGTCTTTTTTTTGCCAGGTGTGGGTTTCATTACCTTTCCAGTAAGGACCTCTACATCGTCCCACGGTTCGCCCTCCCAGGCCTGGGCAATGGCGAGAAGAATCAGCCAATTGATACTTGAACAGTAGGTGCACATAGACAGGTCGTATTGAGGGTAGGTAAGTCCCTTGATTCCCATCTTGGCCAGGGGCATGGGAAGGTTCCCCTCCTCATTGTAGAGAAAGGCATATTCATGGTGAAAAACTACATCCTCGATCCTCTCTCCTACCACTTCGACGTCGGAAAGATCCAAGGGTCTCTTGTGCTCCTGTGCCGCATAAAACAGATGGGGAACATGGGAAGGATCATACCCAAGAACCTTTGCTCCCACCATGTCGGTGGACAGAATATCTGATGATGCTACCAGGATATTAGTCCGTCTGATCCGTCCGTCAAAGCTGGGCCCTCGTTCGTTGGTGTAAATCCCATCAAGGAGGGTAAAGATTGGGGGCATTTTGTTGGCAAGCTTTGCTACAAAATAGTTGAGGTCCTTTTTCGGGTCGGCACTGTGGCACTTTTTTCGGGATTTGAAATCGATTATCCCCTTTAGGTTCTTGATACCAAGGCTCACCACCGCTTGGGCATGAGTTTTGAGAACCGGGAGATTGATCACGAAGTCGCTGTGGAGGATATCACTATTAAAATTAAGAACCACCCCGGCACCGAGATCAACCTTCTCAAAGGGTCGCTCGAAGACATTGACAGGCTTAACCCCATAGCGCTTCTTCAAGATGTTGTATCCTAAGGCCTCAAAGGCATGGGCAGGGGTCTCTCTATCCTTGGGATTGATGACCATCCCCTCGCCGATGCAGATGTCATCGATCCCCCGCTCTTTAAGGAGGACTACTATGTCTTCAACTACCCGAGAGGTGGTAATCACTCCCCATTTGGGAAATGGCACCACCTTGGTCCAGAACACGATGTTCGGCTTGATAAAGATTTTTGCATCCGCGGGCAGGTGATCTAAGCCGTGAGAGAGTTCAGCAGCCTTTCGGACTGATTCCAGGGGTTTCTCGTAACGGACGATAGCTACGATTGGACTTTTTGTGTTAGACTTCATATCGATGTAGGTGTGCGATCTCTTGGAAAGATACTAAGCAGAGCATATTATTTTTGCATTGGACATAACCGAGAAGTGTCTAGGATGGTCATGAGGTCTTTTCTTCTGTTCCGAG
>DAOVRY010000263.1 GCA_030633645.1 Pseudomonadota bacterium
ATAGAATTATTCGTAGGTGTTCATAGGTTCAGGGTTCACCCCTGTCCGCCGGATGGCAGGCGGGCTTTTGTTGAACCCTGAACCTATGAGGCCATAAACTGGTACAGTCTTTTTAATGCGTCTGGGGCGCATTAATGTGTGGCACATTGAAATTAATACCCCTTAGGCTCACTAATAGAAAACTCCGTTATTTGATTTACGTTCATCCTCTCTTTGGGTCTTTGTGCCTTCGTGGCTAAATAGTTATATCAGGACTATTATAAGGAAGTGCAAATATGTCGGTTGTGGCTCCTTTTAGAGGGGTAACATATAATGTTGACAAGATAACCAATTTTGAGAGGATCGTAACCCCGCCCTATGATCTCATATCTGAGGGGGAACAGGAGGAATATTATGAAATCGATCCCTACAATGTGGTTAGACTTATTCTGGGAAAAAAGAAGATCGGTGATTCTGATTGGGACAATAGGTATACGAGGGCAGCAGATCTCTTTAAGAGATGGGACTCAGAGCAAATTCTTGTCAGATCTCAATTTCCCTCGATGTATCTTGTTTCTATTGAATATGAATCACCGGGCAAAACCGAGATGAGGACCCGGTGGGGATTTATTACACTGGTGCGAATAGAAGAAAATGATTCATCGGTAATCCTTCCTCACGAAAAGACATTTACCTTTCACCGGGAAGACAGGCTGAAATTGATCAGGGCATGCAATGCTCAATTCAGTCCGGTTTTTGGCCTCTATGAGGACCAAGCCAATGTGATCATGAGCAAATTTGGAAAAATAACGGATGCTCCCCCTAAGATCTCCTTTAAGGAGAGGGGCGGCTATTACTACAAGATGTGGGAAGTCAACGCCGCGTCAGTCATCAAGGATATCGCCTTAGAGATGTCATCTAGGTCAATTATTATTGCTGATGGACATCATCGCTACGAATCAGCTCGAAATTTTAGAAACCTGATGAGGTCTCGGCATGGAATCCATGAATTTGGCAGACCCTATGAGTATGTAATGATGTATCTCAGCAACATAGCTGATAAGGGGCTAACCATCTTGCCCTCTCACCGGTTACTCAAATCATACCCGGATTTTAAGGTTGCAAAATTCCTTTCAGCAGCTCGCACCTGGTTTGATATTATACCCTTGCCTTTTTCAAATAGCGATCAGGAAAGGGTGAAGAAGACCTTCCTTGATGAGCTCGAAAGGCACAGCCGTCATACTACTGCCATCGGTTTTTGTCATTCAGGGTCTAGAGATTTTTACTTGCTGTGTCTCAAATCAGAGGCACGGGAAGCGTTGGGTAATGACTTGCACCCTTCGCTAAGAGAACTTGATGTCTTAGCCTTGTCTCGCCTTATTCTTCAGCGGATACTGGGCATTAAGAGGGAAGATTTGGATGATGAAAGGATAATCCAATATGAGAGCAACACCGGTGCGGCTCTCTCTTCGGTCCTGTCTGGGGACTATCAGATGGTCTTCCTCCTGAACCCCACCAAGATAGAACAGATCATGGAGGTAACTGGGAACTTCCTTCTGATGCCCCGAAAATCCACCTATTTTTATCCCAAGATCTTAACGGGACTGGTGTTCAATAAAATAGACCCCCATGAGATAGTCCAGAGCCCAGGACAGTAGGAGATTATGACATTGCTCAGAAAAACAGATGAGACCGTAGACACCTTTTTTAATGGAAAATTAAGAATTATTCAGTCTCAACAAGGGTATAGATTCTCTGTCGACGCCTTACTCTTAGCAGAGTTCGTCTTGATAAAAGACGAAGACTTTGTCATTGATCTCGGTGCAGGCAGTGGGATCATTTCTCTGTTTCTGGCAGTAAAGAGAAAGGTTGGCTTTATTGTTGGCATTGAGCTCCAGAAAGAACTGGCCTCACAGGCTCAGAGGAATGTCGCGCTGAATGAGCTCGAAAGAAAAATTGCCATAATCCAGGGAGATCTCAGACATCTGCCCCTCGCCAGAGGATTTGCTGATGTAGTTGTGTGTAACCCACCCTATAGGCAACAGAGAAGCGGCCGGATTAATCCCGATGAAAGTAAGGCCATTGCCAGGCATGAGATAGCGGCTAACTTAGATGCTATCTTGACCGCAGCCAAGGCCCTGCTCAAACGAGGGGGCAGATTGACCCTGATTTATCCGGCAAACAGATTGACCGAGATTTTCACAAAGATGAGAAAAGAGGGGCTTGAACCGAAAAGGCTTCAGATCATCTTTCCGGATTCGGCCTCCTACGCCAAGCTTGCATTGATTGAAGGAAGATTACAAGGAAAATCTGGGTTAAAAATCCTGCCCCCCATATTTGGGCAAGGTCGGTATTCGGTACTGTAGGTTGTCAGTTGTCAGCATCTGACTCCAAATCTTCGCTTCGGAGTTATTCATGAAAGAAACTCTAATTTATCTTCCTTAATGTATTAGACAGGATTAACATGATTAACATGATTTTTGTTGTCCTTTTGTCCTTCCCGGACGGAAGGACAAAAACCCAATGCCGCCAAAGGCGGCAAGAGAAAGCTCCAGGGTCAAACCAGAGATGGGTATTATGCCACTCCATAGAAAATGCACAGCCCCGTTTCATCTCTCCCGCGTAGCGGGATTCTTCTTTCTCAGTTTCTTCAAGAAACTGAGAAAAAGAAAAGAAAATCCTGCAGATCCAGTAAATCCTGTCAGATAAAAAAGACCATTGATAATTAGGTTTCTTAGGAATAGTCCGTGGCAAGATAAGCTTCTTTACCAGACAACGATCAACGGACATTATCTTCTTTTGCTGCCACCTTCATGAATCGACGAAGGGATGAACGGAGCTCCTTATCTTTGACTCGTGCCAAGATCTTGCTCATCTCCTTTTGTTCTTCGGTGGTAGCACGCTGACCAATCTCTTGCTTTGATTCGCTTTTCCTTATCTGTCTATTCTCTTGAGGGGTACCTACCTTAAACCGTATTTTTCTCACGGTGTCCGTTCG
>DAOVRY010000029.1 GCA_030633645.1 Pseudomonadota bacterium
AGATGTTCAGCTAAAATGCTAAAACTCGGTGTAATGCCCTCGGACAGTTAGCATTTCTTAACGCTGCACATCTCAAGCGCTTTTCTCCCAAAATGCTCAATCTCGTTCACAAAACACTTTTTGCGAGTTTGTCAAGGTTTGTCCTAAATATTTTTCCTTGACTATAATCTTGATCCTGCCGATAATACTGTAAAATAACATTGATACCCTCATAACCCTATTCAAAGGGTTGTCTCACTTATTGCTGGATGCGCCAGCAACCCAAGGGTTCTAGCAGAAGAGATCCTGGAAAGAGCGGATTAGGAATCTGGCCAATTGAGCTAGGTAGAGGGCTTGCAAAAGGCTTTTCCCAGAGAAAGCAGAGGCCCATTAGCTATTGTATGAGCATCCCGGAGACGGTAGGCTCTCCCGACTTTGCGTAATCATAGATGATAAGGCAAAAAAGAAAACTACGCCATCTGCTCATTTTCGGTATCGTGACGCCTTTGCTCGCTTGCATGGGCTGCAGCTCTGGCCCTGAGCCAGTGATCGACACAGTTCCAGGATGGCTGGAATCAATTCCCCAAGATCAAAACCACTATTACGCCATTGGGATTTCAGGCCCAACCCCGCGAGTCACTGACGCATGGGATCAGGCGATCAGGCGCGCGCGAGCGGAGCTAGGACGAGTAATGATCTCTCATGTCACAAGCAAGGATACGATCATTAGCACATCGAGCGGTGAGTATGTTGAAGAGATCGTTAAAATCCTCTCAGACACTGAGCTCAACTATACCGAACTAATTGAAAGGTGGGGCGATCGGTCAGGTGTGTGTGGGCCACCTCCGCATTTTTATGTCCTGGTAAGAATAGAAAAAAGGAGGGCTGAGTCGGCTTTGAGAAGCGTCAGATAGAAAAAAGATAAGGTTTGAAAAGAAAGTGCCGATATCTATTTGTGGCCGATCCAAGGCCGTAATAAGCGACGAGAAAACACATGGAGGAAAAAATGGAAAAGGTAAGACGTCATAGAATGAGTTTATTGGTTTTGCTCTTAGGGGTTTTGATATTGCTCGCAGGCTGCGCCTCAACGCCTAAGGTTGAAAGGACGGCGGTTGATACAACTATCGATGTCAGCGGACGCTGGAATGATGCTGATTCAAGGATGGTTTCAGAGGAGATGATTCGCGACTGCCTTGACAGGCCATGGCTGGAGACATTCAGAGACACTCACGGAGGGAAACGCCCGACCGTAATAGTGGGGAGGGTCAGGAATAGGAGCCATGAGCATATCAATGTCCAGACCTTTGTCAAGGATCTGGAGAGGGCCTTGATAAATTCAGGCAGGGTTCAGTTTGTTGCCTCCAAGGGTGAGAGATCCGGAGTAAGGGAGGAAAGGCGGGATATGGCCAAGCATGCCTCAGAGGAAACCATGAAGGGCCCGGGCGAGGAGATAGGGGCTGATTTCATGTTGATTGGAACAATAAATACCATCAGGGACGAAGCAGGAGGCAAAGCGGTGATGTTCTATCAAACCAACCTGGAATTGATTAACATGTCAAATAATGTTAAGGCCTGGATCGGGGAGAAAAAAATCAAGAAGGTGATCAAAAAATCAAGATTCTCATGGTAGGGTCAGGATGCATACTAGGATGAAAAGTGGCCGAGTGAGGTTCATCTTTTTACCTCTTTTTGTTTTGGGGTCTTTTCTTCTTTTTTCCTGTGCCCCCAGCGTCAAACAGTACCCAAAGATTAACCAGCTCCTCCTCACTCAAGACTATGATTCAGCATGTAAGCTGGTAAAGGAAAGCAAGAAAACCTATGCCCAGCGAAATGCCGCGCTCTACTATCTTGATGAAGGGATTCTTCTCCACTATGCAGCCCGTTACAAAGAGAGTAACCTCAACTTGTTCGAGGCCGAATCCATCATGGATGAGTTGTACACCAAATCTCTTTCCAAAGAGGCGGCGTCTTTCTTGATTAGCGATAACACCATTCCATACCGGGGGGAAGATTTTGAGAGGGCGATGGTCAATCTGTTTATGGCATTGAACTATGTTGGGCTGGGAGATTGGGAAGGCGCCCTGGTAGAGGCCCGAAAGGTAGACAATACATTGAGTATTATTAATAGCAAATATGACGAAGAGAAAAGGAACGTTTACAAAGAGGACGGCTTTATTCGTTTCTTAATGGGTACACTCTACGAGGCGGAAGGAGAGATCAACGATGCCTTCATCTCGTATCGAAAGGCAGAAGAGGTATACAGGGCGGACTACGTTCTGAACTATGGAGTCCGTCCACCAGCTTTTCTCATAGAGAATTTGTTGGCCGCAGCCGATGCAATGGACTTTGAGCAAGAGATGAGGGAGATCCAAAATGCGTATCCGCATGTGACATTCGGGGATCTGGCAGGGAAAACGGGGATGGCAGAGGTACTTTTCGTTCACTACAATGGGTTGGGCCCGGAAAAGGTTGAAAACTCTTTTGTTGTTCCAATGCCTGATGGTTTTGTGGTCAAAATCGCATACCCCACATTTGCCAGAAAGAGCTACCAGATCTCTCACGGTCAGATAACCTTAAGGGATATGGAATCTGGCGAATCATATTATTTCCCCACGGTTCTGATGGAAGATATTACATCTATTGCGATCACGAATCTGGAGAACAGGATCAATAGGATTAAGGCAAAGGCCATTGCAAGGGCCACAACCAAATATCTGCTGAGCAAGCAGGCGGAAAAGACTGCCAGAAAAGAGGGGGGGGAGTTGCTTGGTTTGATGGTTAAATTCACTGCCGCTGTTGCCAGTGCTGCAACAGAACAGGCAGATGTGAGGCACTGGAGATTGCTGCCCGCGGAGATTCGGGTTGGAAGAGCTGTGATTGCTCCGGGCAAGTACCGTGGGAAAATAGACTTTGTCGATGCCCGTGGCGCTGTTATGAGTTCAAGAGAGATTCCCCCCTTTTCTGTGAAAAAGACAGAAAAAAAGTTTTTCATGTTCAGGACGCTTAATTGAACTAAGTTCTTCTCATAAGGTGTTGTAGCGAGCAGATCATGAAAAGAATGATGCGATATCCTTTAGCGTTTTTGATTGTGTTCTTTATGATCACAGGTTGCGCAACCAAGCAAGACATCCCGTCAAGCAAGCAAAAGATCCCGACAGATGATATCCGGGAAAGGGCAGACCGGGCATTTGGTGAAGTGAGGGCCGAAGAGGCGGGAATAAAGGCTATTCCAAAAGAGGAGACGAGAGAGACGATTAGGCGCTCGGCCCAATCTGGCGAGGAACAGGCCGACACGGTTGTGGTCCAGAAAGGAAAGAGACCGGATTGGGTTGATGGAGAGAGTATCCAGTATCCTTCCTCTCACTATTTAACAGGAGTTGGGTATGACCCTGACCGCAGATCGGCAGAGGATAAGGCCAGGGCCGAGATCGCCAAAATATTTCTGAGCAAGATAGATTCGCGAACCAGGTCTTACCAAGAGTATCTTCAAACTACCTCCAAGGGGAAGTCCCAGACAGAGCAGGCCATCAGTATCGAGGAGATTACCAAGGTCTCAACCCAGAAGGTCCTTTCCGGGGTGAGGATTTCCCAGGTCTACCAAGAGACAGGGCAGGAGCCTATTTTTTATGCCCTCGCAGTGCTTGATAGGGATCAATCAGCAGAGATACTGAGAGACAAAATCCATGGCCTGGATCGGGAAATAGAACGGCTTTTCAGCAAAGCTGCGGCTGAAAAAGGCATGCTGGCCACGGTAAAATATCTCAGGCAGGCAATCCAGAAACACATTCTGCGGGGAGCTTATGATGCTGAGCTTCGGATTGTGAGTCAGTCTGGAAGAGGGATCTCCCCACCAATCCATTTCACCGAAATTAAGAGCAAGCTGGAATCCGTTCTGCTCAGGGATTTTTTGATTGGGGTATCAGTTACGGGCACCAGGGCAGGTGAGATTCAAGATGCCCTCCTTCAAGGACTAAATCAGCAGGGATTCTCTGTTTCAGAGGATCTCACCAGGGCTCAGGTGCTGGTAAGGGGTACGGTTGAGATCAAACCCCTTGATAGAGGAACATCTGAATGGAAATATGTACAGTGGCGGACCCATTTTGATATGGTTGATAAGGAGGGTGGTGCTGTTTTTGGAAGTGTTAATAAGACAGGAAGAGAAGGACATTTGAACCTTGCTCAGGCGGAAAACAGGGCAGTTCGAAAAATACGAAAGGCCCTTACAACAGAGATTGCCGAGCAGATGAGGCGCTATATTTTTTCTCAGTAGAATGACCCATCAATCGTGGGATACAGTATAAGTATTTAAACAATTTGGGGTAAAAGATGATGAGAAACAAAAGATTACCGGTCGTTTTTTGGTCAATCATTATGATCGTTTTTTGGATTCTTGGTTCTTACTGCTTTGCCATGACACCAAAGCAGATCTACCAAAGGGTAAGTCCTGGTGTCGTTCTTCTATTTGCCTCTGAAGGTTCCGGGTCTGGGACGGGAAGCGCTGGCACCGGATCAATCATCAGCGAGGATGGTCTTGTGATTACCAACGCCCATATTTTCGTCCGGAAGGACTCATCTCCAATGTCGAATATCTTTGTTTTTTTGAAGCCTGAAAAGGTAACCGGGAACACCCAAAAAGATCTAACCAGGCGCTACAAAGGTAAGATTGTGGCATATGACGTGCCCTTGGATTTGGCCCTGGTTAAGATCGAAAATGTGGATGAGCCGCTCAGTCAAGTGGGTTTTGGGGATTCGGACAAGATTGTTGTGGGCGATCAAGCCTATGCCATTGGTCATCCAGAGCAGGGGGGTCTGTGGAGTTTGACAACCGGTGTTATCAGTGCCCAGCAGAGTGATTATGCCGGTGTTCCTGGCAAAAACCTCTTTCAGACCGAGGCCAGCATTAACAGGGGGAATTCCGGTGGTCCTTTGCTGGATGAACAAGGCACTATGATAGGAATCAACTCTTTGATTGCGCGGAAGGCCAAGGACGGTTTGGCCATCACAGCCGTTAATTTTGCCATTAAGTCGAAGGTGGCCCTCAAGTGGTTGAACAGAATGGGTTACCGGCTTGCTTCTGCTGAGGCCATTCCATCCGATATAGGGCAAGAGCCAGCGAAAGAAGAGCCTCAAATACCAGAGGAACCTCCTCGTCCGGCTATTGAGGAGCAACCAAAAAAAGAACCTGTTCAACCAGACAAGGAAGTGCAATCTTCTGAGCCCAAATCTGGCAAAGAGAGAAAGGAGGGAGAAATCTTAACCGAAAAGAAGCCATATAGGATGGATGAATTGATTGCTGGGATCCAGGAGATGGAAGATATGATGGATGAAATGAGAGAAACCATAGAAGAATTTAGAAAGAGAAGGAGGTAGTCATGAAAGGAAAAGTTCTGAAGGGAGTATGTGTTTTGGTAGCAATAGGAGTTTTGTTTCTTATGGGTTGTGCAAAAAAGGAACCAGCCCCACCTATAGCAGGCCCTGCGTGGACTTATAAGGGAAGCGGGGCATTTGATGTTGATAAGGGGAAGGTCTTTTACGGTGTAGGTATAGCCTCAGGCATTAAAAACAAGGCACTCCTGTTCTCAACTGCTGATGACAGGGCCCGTGCAGAGATTGCCAAGATGCTCGAGACCTATGTGGCTGTTCTTGCCAAGGACTACATGGCCTCCACAACAGCCGGGGATATGAAGGCATCTTCGGAGGAGCAACACGTGGAGCGGGCACTAAAGACCTTTTCAAAGACCACGCTCCACGGGGCCAGAATTATCGACCATTGGCTTGACCCGAGCGATGGATCGCTTTTTTCTCTGTGTGAACTGGACCTGTTTGCCTTCAAAAGTGCCTTGGATGAATACAAGGAACTGGATGCAAAGGTAAGGGACTATGTGAGGGAAAATGCCGAAAAGCTGCACGGCCAGCTTGAAGAAATGGAACAAAAGAGGTAGTAACCTGCGCAAATAACTATTGGGCATTTCATCGCTTATATAGAGGGAGTCAACAGCGCAATAGAACCATCCTCATGCTTGCATAAGGATGGTTCTGCTTTTGATCAACTATCCGATGAGACATATCCGTTTTAGTCAATAGTTACCTCAGAAAAGGACAACAAATGTGCCCTGCAAGGGTATTCCTTCCATAAGGCTTGCAGGGCAGCTTTCCGCGAAGGAAACGGTAATGGAAAAAATTCTTGTTATTTCTACTAAGACGAAGAGAGCTTGGATCAGCTTTTTACAGAAAACAAGAGTGAAATGAAACAGAAGGAGGAGGAGGATGAAAGGAATTTTGAATAAAGGTAATGAAGTGTCCCTGCCACAAGGAGTGAGGTTTTCTGGCATATTTTATAAGTCTTTGACAATTCTGATATTTTTCTGTGTTGGATTCCTCTTTTTTAGCCTTGAGGGATGGGGCCAACCCATTCGCTTTACCTTGGACTTTGAGACAGCAGATCTCAGAGGCTGGACTCGAACGGGTAATGCCTTCAACTACCAACCCACCCTAGGAGACAACCCCACTGCTCGACATCGTGGTCAACCCTCCAGGCATCAGGGAAGGTATTGGATTGGCGGCTATGAGAAGTACCAGGGACTACCTGGTCAAAAGCCTGGAAACATCCAGGGTGACGGACCAAAGGGTACATTGACCTCTCTATCCTTTACAATCCCTTCCGGCACGCTAAGCTTTCTCATTGGAGGTGGAAGTAGCCTTCAAACCCGGGTTGAGCTTCTTGTATTAGGCCAGAGAGTTCTCCATGCCTCTGGCCGAAACACCGAGACCATGCATCGCATTACATGGAACCTCACTCCATACGCAGGAAAAGCAGGACAGATCCGTATCGTAGATGAATCCTCAGGAGGCTGGGGTCATATCAACGTCGATGATTTCAGGTTCGCTAGAGCTGAACAACCTCCGATTTCTATCTCGTCAAATCTCACAGGTCGCTGGCGCTGCAACGATGGGGGGAGTTACTTCATCAGGCAGGTAGGCAGTGAGCTATGGTGGTACGGTCAAAGCCGAGATGCCGGTGCGACCTGGTCCAACGTGTTTCATGGCAGGATTCAGGAAAATCAGGTCATCGGCCGCTGGGCCGATGTTCCTCATGGGAAAATCCAAAACGCAGGAGAGATGTCCCTTCAGATTCTAGGAGCTCATAAATTAAGGGCCACTCGGAGGACGGGCGGCTTCGGTGGAAGCGAGTGGACCCGTTAGCTCGAAAAAGGGGTCTACACTCTTGACAGACTCAAACTGATTGTCAGGCGTTTACAGGCTGTTGCCGAAATCCCTTTTTGCTTTGTCTAAAACGTTTTTTGACAAATCTAAGGCTCCCTCCAGGCGATGTCAAAACTCGCGTTTAGGGCTCAAACAGTTGACATCGCTTGTCTTCAACTTCGCCAAGATTTGTTTGCAAAAAACGTTTTAATGACCGCTC
>DAOVRY010000015.1 GCA_030633645.1 Pseudomonadota bacterium
GTCACATCCGCGCTGGGTGTGCGGAAAATCTCCATCCATAATCTCCGGCACATGACCTGCGCATCCCTGGCTGATAAGCCGACGATGCCGACCATGGCCGCCATGATTGTGCAGGAAATTATGGTTCCTATGGCCAGTCCGCCCCGGAAAGAACCCGACCAGATATGCACAGCCTTGAATAATTGGTCGGCCACCCCTGATTTTTCCAGAATGGCGGCCATGAAAATGAACAAAGGCACGGCCACCAGTGCGTAATTCAGCATCATTTGATAGACTCGACCAACCATCATGACCATCACTCCTGGGCTGAACAGGATCAGGGTAAAAATGATGGCCGTTGCGCCCATTACCCAGGCTAGGGGTAGCCCAGTGACAAGGAGCAGGATAAAGGTGCTGACAAGTAAAAGGGTGATTAGTTCAATGCTCAAAGCTCTCTCCCTTTAATGGCCAGATGTAGGTCCCGAATGAGTTTGGCGATACCCTGGAGGAGCAATAGGGCGACGCCGACCGCCAGCGCCACTTTGATGGGATAAACCGGTGGATCCCAGGCCGAACCGGACGTTTCAGCAACGAGGACAGAATGCCAGGCATACTTGGATACCGCCCACAAAAAAAATCCAAGATATAAGGCAAAAAAGACAAAGGTTACCGAGTCGATGACAGCCCGCTGCCGAAGGGTAAGCCGGCCGTAGACTAAATCAATTTTGACGTGCCGGTTGTCCTGCAAGGCCCAGGCAGCCCCCAGGACGTAAGTGAGGCCACAGCCGAAGACCATCGACTCGCTCACCCATAGGGTAGGAAGGTGAAAGACGTATCTCATCAGGATCTCGTAAACGATAAAGATGACAACAATCAGGGTAAGCCAGCTGGCTGCTTTACCGGTCCACGTGGACAGTGCATCAATTATGGTCAATAGTCTTTTCATGTCCATTCCTTTTGCATGAAAGAAAAGGGAGACCTATGTCCCCCTTTTCCTCGTGTTCATTTCCATTAGTCCACTATTTAATTAGCCCCAATTCCCTCAACCAGTCCTTCTGAGAATCTACAACTTTCTTGGTCATGGGGCTCTTTTTAGCGAACTCGTCCCAGACTTCCATAGATACAGCCCTGACCTTCTTCAAGTCCTCATCACTCCAAGCCAGCACTGTGATGCCCTTTTCTTTCATCTCTTTAAGGGCTCGGATATCGTCAATTGCGATACGCTCAATACTGTCCCAGCACCACTCACGACAGGCTGTCTTGAGGATCTGTTTGATGTCGTCTGGCAGTTTGTTCCACTCTTTCATGTTGACGCTGAAACTACCCAGTGGCATGGAGTGGAAGCCGGGATAATTGGTATATTTGGCTACCTGGTAAAAACCCATACGCTGGTTCATAGACGGCGAAGCCCAGTCGCTGGTGTTAATGACTCCCTTGTCCAGGGCCGAATAGACCTCGCCGCCAGGCAGGACAACTACTGAGGCACCCAGTTTTGTCATCAGCATGGCCGTCATGCCCTGGGGCACCCTCATCTTGAGTCCTTTGAAGTCCTCCATCCTACTGATCGGTTTGGTGGAAACCATAGACTCGATGCCCCAGAACATCCATCCGACCGCGTAGGCGTTGTAAGGCCTGTACATCTCATTGAGCATCTCCCAGCCACCTTTATAGTACATCCATGCATCCTTCTGCCAGGGGTGGGAATAGGCGGCGACCATGTCGCTAATGGCTGCTAAGGCGGGTTCCTTACCGCTGAAATAACCGGGCCACATGTGCATGCACTGGATGACGTTACTTTGAAGCGCATCCAGGGCTTCGAATGTAGGTACAATAGTTCCGGCCGAATAGGGGGTGATTTCCAGCCGGCCGTTGGTCAGGACCTTGACCCTAGTGCAGAAGTCAACAAAAGTCTTGTGGCTCAGCTCGGCCGCGCCCCAAAAGGACTGAGCCTTCCACTTAATCGTCTTTTGTGCAAAAACAGGAGTGGCTATAAAACCTAGGACCATAGCCAAAGCGATTAAAATTGTGAACCCTTTTTTACTTCTCATTGGAAGCCTCCTTATTTAAGATAAAGTTTGCTAACAATAGGATCTTTAAGACCCCGCCTCATAGTGGTTTCGCTCTGTTTATCCTCACCTCCTTTCGTTTAAAATCAAATCTGCTGACAATTTTTTAATTTCATAGGAATCTTATAATTGGTAGAATTATTATATGATAGAATGTATTTAGTCAAGAATAATTTTGTCTTTTGTCTTTGCTTTTTTTGTCTTTTCAAGGCATGTTGAATAAGGCATAGCCATTACAGGTCAGCTGAGTTTTATTTTCTACATGACTCAATAATTTGGATTGCGGTTTAATAACCGATCATGGAAATAGGTTGTGAGGGCTTTGATTTATCGAATGACTTCCTATCAACTAGGATTTAACTAACATGGTCTCTATCAGCTTATTTATGGAATTCGCGAAAATAAAAGGTAATGGGGAGGAATGAATGATGTTTTATAAGAAGGATAATTCAGGATACAGGGTGCTGATCGAGGGCATAAGGCTTAAGACACTGGTGCACGGACAAAAGACCTTGCTTTGTGAATTCAGGATAGAGCGAGGAAGGTTACTTCCGTCCCACAAGCATCCCCATGAGCAGAGCGGATATCTGGTTTCGGGGCACATGAAGCTCATGATCGGAGACGAACGGTTTGATGTGGAACCTGGAGACAGCTGGTGTATCCCTGGAGATGTGGAGCACGCCGCACAGGTTCTTGAGGATTCAGTGGCGGTGGAGATCTTTTCCCCTGTCAGAGAAGATTATTTGCCCTAAATGCGGTCCGGCCATATGGTACAGGGTGTTAAAAAATAAGAGGAACGTTTTGACGAGGTAGCCATGTTTTACGAAGTAGAGCTTTCCCAGCCAAAGTCGGGCCAGAAGCAACAGGATAGGTATGAAAGACAAAATAGCTGATATTATTGCTAAAGCCGACACCAATGGCTGGAAAAAGATTGAGGTAGAATTTGGGGACGATTTCCTAGAGATATCTGTCCCCCCCTATTGTGCTATCTTACACATGAAAGAAATGCCCTCCCTTGCCGATTCAAGAGAGGAAATCTCAAAGGCCTTAAATAATCCTATTGGTTCACCTAAGCTGGAAGAAATCATACGTTCTAAGGGCAAACCTATGGGCGAGATAACGGTTTGCATTACTGTTTCTGATATTACCCGCCCTGTGCCTTATAAAGGGGAAAATGGTATCCTCCTGCCACTTCTTGAGATAATTGAACATGCAGGGGTTAAGAGAGATAAAATCATGATTGTTATCGGTACTGGTATGCACCGTGCAAGCACTTCTGATGAAAAGATTTTCATGTTCGGCAAGAAGGTTGTGAATCATTACCGTATCGTAGACCATGACTGTGAAGATTTGTCTTCCCAGGTTTTGGCTGCCCATACAACAAAGGGTACCGAGGTATATTTAAATAAAATCTTTTATAATGCTGATATCAAGATTGTAACAGGACTGGTTGAGAGCCATTTTATGAGTGGTATATCAGGTGGAAGAAAAGGAGTATGCCCAGCTCTAGTGAACACCACCACGATTCAGAAATTCCATGGAGTTGAGTTTCTAGAGCACCCAAATGCAACTAACTTGGTGCTTGAGGGCAACCCCTGCCATGAGGAAGCCTTAGAAGTTGCTCAAACGGTGGGGGTTGATTTTTTGGTCAACACGACCCTCGACAGTAATTTGAATATCACAGGGGTCTTTGCTGGAGATTTGGTGGAGGCTCACCTTGCAGCCTTTGAAGCAATGAGAGAGTTTGTACAGGTACCTGTTAGTGAGCCATTTGATATAATTTTAACCCATGCTGGTTATGTAGGCAGAGACCACTATCAAAGCGTTAAATCTGCGGTCTGTGCTATGCCAGCCGTTAAGGAAAATGGCGTAATGGTAATTGCTGCTAACAATGTTGATGCCGCACCAATAGGCTCTCAGGAATATAGAACATTGTTGCATCTTTTTAAGATTTTAGGCCCTGATCGGTATGTTTCTATCTTGCAGCACCCTGACTGGGTATTTACAAAAGACCAGTGGGAGCCTGAGATGTGGGGGAAGCCCATGCGTAAGGTTGGTGAGGACGGGTTAATTTATTGTGCTCCTCAAATTCCCGAAGAGGATTATAAGATTATCCCAGGTGTGAGTGGATATGAGTTTATCGACCCCAACATTGCATATGCCTCTACCAAGGAAAAGGCAGAAGCGATGTATCAGAATGCGGTAATCTATGCGGTGCATCATCCAAGATTTCAGGGCAGAAAGCCTACCATTGCTTTTATTGCCGAAGGCCCATATGCCATCCCAATTGTGAAAGACTAAAACTAAAATTAACCGCAAACACACGCAGACACAAATGGGCATTTTGGCCGGGCGGGCATGTCCACACCGAAGGTGTACTAAGTTCACAGTATAGGAAATCCCATTTTTTAGACAGGATAGACAAGATGGCCAGGATAAATAAAAATCATGTAAATCCTGTAAATCCTGTCGAAAAAAGCCCCGCCGCAGGCGGCTAAGTTTATAAAGGAGCCACCTATGAGTAGGGAAGTTCTCGAGGAACTACGCAAAGCGATTATGACATACGACTGTGAGGGAGCAGAGAAGTGGGCGCGGGAAGCAGTCCAGAGAAAAGTTGACCCCCTTAAGGCGCTCGATGCAATGACGGTGGCCATAAGACAAATTGGCGATGGGTTTGGGAAAGGCGAGCTCTGGCTCCCTGATTTGGTTGGTGCCGCAGCTGCCATGACTGCGGCAACCCCTATAATAGAAGAGGAGTTAAAGAGGGTAGGTGCCACAAGAGAGAGCCTGGGCACGGTTGTCATAGGCACGGTATTTGGTGATATCCACACGATAGGAAAAACGATGGTAGCTACGCTGCTTACAGCCGGTGGCTTTGCGGTGAATGACCTGGGTATTAATGTCACTGCTGAGAGCTTTGTTGAGGGAATCACAGCGCATAACGCAGATATCTTGGCCATGTCTGCCCTCATGACCACCACTGCTCCAGAGCAGCGAAAGGTGATCGAAACACTCAAAAGAGAGGGTCTCAGGGACCAGGTGAAGATAATGGTAGGTGGGGGTGCGATAACCCAGGAGTTTGCCGATAGCATTGGCGCAAATGGGTATGATCCCACCGCACCCGGGGCAGTGAGATTGGCAAGGAGACTAATGGGCAAATAAACCCTGTTAGAAATTTCTCATGGGGCATTATACTTCGTGTGAAAAAATGGGTAATGTTTTGGATAGTATCCTCGTGCTTCCACGCGCGACAATCTAACAGGGTAAAGGAGGGAATCATGACTATAAAAGGGTTTACGCGCAAATTTAGGCCTCTGGAGATATTGACCGAGGAGGAGGTTGAGGCTATTCACAGGGGAACCCTAGAGGTCCTTTGGGTAACCGGGGTCAGAATGGAGCATGAGAGAGCCTTGAAGCTCTTGGAGGGAAACGGGTGCAAGGTTGACTATGATGAGATGAGGGTAAGAATTCCACAAGGTTTGGTTGAGGAGTGCCTGCGTAAGACTCCTAGCAGCTTTCATGCCCCGGCAAGGGATTCCAAAAACAGTTTAATGATAGGAGGTAATACACTCTGTCTCGCTGTGGCACCTGGTCAACAGACTGTGGACCTGGATACGTGGGAGCCTCGGCCAGCAACAAGGAAAGAGAATTATGAAGGCGTAACTATCCTGGATGCATTGCCTACTGTTCATTTCTTCTCTCCTTACACCCCATACTTTGGATTTGAACATGTTCCCCCATGCATGGCTATGTTAGAAAGTCTTGCTGCCAGGATTAGGAATTCGACCAAGTTCCAATGTGTAGGCTTTTCTAACGACTCCGAGATATTTGCTATAAAAATGGCCCAAGCGGTGGGAATAGAGATTCTTGGTACCTGCGCAATTGCACCGCCTTTATCATTTTACAGGGATGCAGTGGAGTCCGCATTCAGGTTTGCTGAAGCTGGACTCCCCTTGCGTATAATCAGTGGTCAGGTAATGGGCGGGACTGCTCCAGCAACGATTGCCGGGGGAGTTGTAATCAACAATGCCGAAGTTATTGCTGGTCTCGTGTTGGTACAACTGATAAACCCAGGAACGAGGGTCTTGATCAAAGATTTTTCAGCCTCTGTGAATATGAGGTCTGGGGCTCCTGCTTTTGGCGGCATAGAGATTTGCTTGCATAATGCGGCATCTAACCAGATCTTTCAAAGATATGGGATCCCATTGGATAATACAACTGCCTATCCCAACGCAAAGATGCCGGATTACCAATCCAGCTATGAAAAGGCCTTCCGTGTGTTAACCGCAGGCTTATCCGGGGCAAACACCCTGCTATATCACGGCAGTGTCCACGGCGAGCTTACCCATCACCCGATTCAGGCAATTTTAGACGACGATTCAGCCGGCATGGTAGGACGTTTCATGGGAGGAATAGCAGTAAATGATGAGACATTAGCAATAGATGTAATAGAGGAGGTTGGTCCAATTCCTGGTCACTTTCTTGACAAGGCACATACCAGAAAATGGTGGAAGCTAGAACAATTTTTGCCAAAGGCAGCTGATAGGTTAACCTATCCCGAATGGATGAATACAGGGAAGAAGACCTGCCTTGATTATGCCAGAGAGAGAATGGAAGAGATACTGGCGACCCACAAGCCAACGCCCTTGACTCACGGTCAGGAGGAGGATGTGGAAAGAGTCCTGGAAGAAGCAAGGAAGTACTACAAGGAGAGAGGCCTGATAACAGAAGAAGAAATGGCAACATATAGGAAAAGCATACAATCACCTAACTACCCATATGAATAGGGAAGGTGAACAAGTGCGGTTTTACAATTGCGATTAGCCCATATTGAGCAAAAACAATTCAACCAATTAAGGCCTTAAAGCCAAGGTTAAAGTGCTTAGTTTACCTATTTCCTTATCCTTGGCGTACCGCTCTTTAGAGGAATTCCCACCAGTGCCTTGGCCAGTTTGATCTTTTTATCTAGGTTTCCTTCCCTGAGGATCATAACCCTCTGGGCCTGCGGGGAGCCTGCCCCGTGCATGGACTCCACCAAGGCTGTGCCGCCAGTCATGGCCTCTATGAGGCGAGCGATCTTGATACGGTGTTTGTAAGGAATCCCTTCAACTCCTGAGAAATATTTCTTCACCAGGTGGCCCACGTCCTCGCTTTCCAGGTCGTACTGACTTGGAAGGGTTGCGATAAATCCACCGGCTAGGTCTACCGCTAACCGTGCAACCTCAAAATGTAAGCGAGTAACATTCTGCTTGCACACATTGGCCAGCATGGTGTCTACCATATATGCCCCAGACGGTGTTGGCCAGCCTTCGGCAGAACACGCAATGGAGGAGCTATATAAGGTCTCACAGAGGTGAATCATCTCGGTGGTCTTGTCTCGCACGTGTGAGGCCTTGGCTGTTCCCTGGATCTGGGTAAGATAACTCACCGCCCCAATCAAGACGTCCATCAAACCTGTCTTGCAGGCCCCGTAATTGGCGCGGTGGTGGGCTGCGAACCTGTACACAATCGCAGGGGTGAATTCTGTCTGGCCATCCATGAAGATCCTCTCTGTAGGCACAAATACATCTTCGAAGGCGATCACTGCTTCCCCACCTACTGTCCCGAAGGCGCGTGTGCCTGCATCAATCCGTTCCATCTTATCCCGTCTGTCATCACTGGCCTGGCGTCCGAAGATCATAGTGACACCGGGGGCATTCACTGGCAGTGCGCATATCACCGCATAATCCCTGGAGGGCTCGTTCATGGCAGTGGTGGGCATAACCAGAATCTCGTGGGAGTTGACCCCGCCAGTCATATGAAGTTTGGCACCTCGTATGATTATACCGTCGTCCCTGCGTTCCACTATGTGAACGTACTGGTCCGGATCTGCTTGCTCAGCCGGGCTCTTAGAGCGGTCTCCCTTGGGGTCGGTCATAGCACCTACCACCATGAGGTTTTCATCCTGGATGTGGGTGAGCCACTCCTTGAACCGCTCGAAATAATCGGTGCCGTATTTCTGGTCGATCTCATAGGCCACGGAATAGGTGGCATTGATTCCGTCGTGGCCCACGCAACGCTGGAAACAGGTACCTGTTTTCTGACCGAGTACCCTCAGGAGCTTGATCTTCTTGATGAGGTCCTCAACATTCTGGTGCACGTGGGTGAAACGGCTGATGGTCCGGCCGGTGAGATGAGAGGTGGCTGTAGCAAGGTCGCGATACTCCTTTGAGCTTGCCAAGGCATAGGTCATTGCTGCTGCCCGAACATGCGGGGCTGTGGCCGGATGCCTGGTCACATCCTCAATCCTTTTTCCCTTATAGTAGATGATAGGATGTATTTTTCTCAAACTCTCAATATACTCAGCACCATTTCTAAGCTTCATTTTTATTCTCCTCCAGTCCTGAATATTTGAAACCTATATTTTCGACAAATCAACTAAGCTCTCCTCCAGAATCAGTTTGACAGCAATTTGAGCGGCCTTTCCCACCACATCGGTACACTTGTCCACATGACCACCAGCCTCTTCAAATTTTTCGAAATCCTCTGTGTCAGCAATGTAATAAGGGCGCCCAAATCTTATGGTTTGAATGTCCCTGCAGATGATAGAGCCTAGTTCATTAATGTATTGCTCTAAGAATTTTTTCGCTAGGAGGTAGGATTTGAACCGGACCCGCTCAGGATCCTCAAAATTTGAGCGCTCCCGCCCTAACAGCTGACTGAGCACCATCACACCTCCCACATAGCCTCCGCATATTCCTATGCCCGTTAATCCCCCTCCGCCTGCCAGCGCGGTGCCCGCCTTGAACACGCTATCATCCCTGATATCCAGGGTATCCTGTATGGCTGCGATCGCACACTGTGAGCAGCCTCTGTAGGTCTTTTCATATTCGAACCCCAAC
>DAOVRY010000245.1 GCA_030633645.1 Pseudomonadota bacterium
GAATATCCTGAAGACATATTCTAAACTTTCCTTTGCCTGGGATGGCGAGGCCAGGTAACCACCAATACGCAGGTTTTCCAAAACACTACTCTCTGGAAAGATCCTGCGTCTCTCCGGGCAAAGAATAATCCCTTTTCTTGCCCTCTTGCTGGGTTTAAGACCCATGATGTCTTGTCCTAAATAGTGTATCTTTCCAAGCACGGTGATCCGCTCACCGCCAGCCATATCCTCCTTCTTCTTGATATCCTCCATGATACCAGAGAGGGTATACATAAGGGTGGATTTTCCGGCACTATTGGCACCAAACACACCCACAATTTGTTTGTCCTCACACTTGATACTGACATTGTTGAGGGCCAGCATATTTTCGTAGAAGACCATCAGGCCCGTAGCTTCAAGCATGACTCATGACCTCCTCAACCTCCTCTGACCCAAAATAGACCTCTTTCACCTTCTCATCTGCCATAATTTCCTCAGGGGTTCCCTCAATCACCTTCTCTCCGAAGTTCAATACCATGATCCGGTTTGACACCCGGAACAGTTCCCGCAATCGATGCTCGATCATAATCAATGTGATGCCATCCATCTGTAACCGCTCTATAAGGGGAACCATGCTTGCAATCTCACTCATGCTCAGCCCTGAAAAAATCTCATCGCAGATAATAATCTCTGGTTTCAAAGCCAGACAGCGAGCAAGCTCAAGACGTTTAAGGTAACCGGTGGGAAGGGTTGAAGCCATTTTATAAGGGACAAACGAATCTCGCTCAAAGCCAATCTCTTCCAAAATATCAATACCTACTGTATCTCGATCCCCCAGTTTACCACCCCCTCTCCAGCCTCCAGTTCGTTTTGCCCTGGGTGAAAACAGGGGTATCACCAGGTTCTTATAGCAAGGCAGGGAGTAATAAGGTCGCATGATCTGAAAAGTACGGGTAATCCCCATGTCAGCAATCTTGTGCGCTGGCCTGCCAGTAATATTCTTCCCCCGGAAGAAAATTTTACCCGAGGTAGCCTTGATGAACCCAGTGACGCAATTGATCAAGGTAGTCTTGCCGGAACCATTTGGGCCAATGATGCCCAATATTTCTTTCTCAAAGATATCAAAAGTTACCCGGTTCACTGCTGTAACCCCACCGAAGGCCTTAGTTACCTCTTGTACTTGAAGAATAGGCCTATTGCTCATATCTTGACCCACCTTTCAAACTGATGATATTTCCGCTGGCCATAAACCATAACCCCCTCACTGCGAAAAACAATAAATGCCACGAGTATCAGGGAATAAAATACTATGCGCAAGGTTCCAAAATCCCGTAGTAATTCGGAGATAGGGACCAGAATAAAACACCCCAACACGGGTCCCACAAGGGTACCGGCACCGCCAATGACCGTCGCTGCAATAGGGATAATGGAAAAATCTAAGGCGAACTGAGATATTCCTGACCACATGTAGATGTGTACGAGACAGGCACCGCTCAGGCATCCCATTGCCGAGGCTATGAAAACAGCAATAGCCTTATAAAAGGTGATGTTCATTCCCGAGGCCCTCACTGCCTGGTCATTGTCCTTTACCGCACGGAAAACCAACCCAATATCCAGGTTCACCAGCCGTCTCATACCAAAAAGGGAGAGAAGCACCACCAGAATAACAAAGTACTGCTCGATCCAGCGGTTGGCAAAACTATCTACCCCCACAATCCCATCCGTACCTCCCAGTATATTCAGTGCCTCAATTATCCGTGCCATGAGCAAAGGGTACATAAGGCTTACAATAGCAAAATAGACACCACGCAATGGGAGGCAAGGCAGTAAAAGCACGGTGCAGATAGCCGCTCCCAGCAAGGTAGAAATGGGGATGGTGAAAATGGGTGGGAAACCGAATGAGGTGTTCAGGATGGCGGCTATATACCCGCCTATACCGATGAAAAAGGCACCACCAAGGCAAACTAACCCTACAAAATGGGCCAAAAAATCAAAGCTAATGGCCAGCAGGGAATAAATGCAGACAATGGAAATCACCCGCTGCCAGTACATGCCTGGCATGACCAGGGGCAGGATCAGCAACCCCACTATCAAGACCAGCCTTGGCATAGTCAGATAGGACAGCTCTCGCAAGGACATTATGGCATAGATTCCATCTGTACGGACCTTGATGCCCCTGTCCACCCTTTCTTTACGACGCTCTTCAATATTCACCTTTAAACCCTTTCTTCCAATTCCTTTTGGCGGCCAAAGAGACCCGAAGGCTTTAAGATAAGGGTGAAAATGATCGCCAGAAGGGCTACCACCATTTGATAGTGGGCTCCCAAATAGACCACAGTCAGGATTTGGGCAAAGCCGATGAGAAAAGCAGCTATCACTGCCCCCATCCAGCTTCCCAGGCCACCCACGATACAAACGGCAATTGCCAGGATCAACACATTATAACCTGCCTCCACCACGATGTTACCCAAAGGAAGCAAGAGTATTGCGGCAAGACCTGCAAGCATAGAACCAAATCCCATGGCCACTACTGCCATAAAATCTGAATCGATTCCCAACATCATGGCAGCCCGTTCATCTTGGGCCATCCCTCGAAGTGCCAGGCCAATTCGCGTATGGTGAGTGAAGAGCCAGAGAAATGCAACAACAGCCGCACAAATTCCTACAATCACCACCCGATGAAGATCTACCGGGATATCGCCAATATTTATGCTACCCTCAACGAATACAGGCAATGTATAGGTCATCCCTTTAAAGCCCCACCATCGGAATCCTTCCAGGATGGCTAACCCGATAGCATAAGATGCAATAATTTCTGAGATGGCCATCCCTCGGACACGAATGAGCACAAACTGATAAATTAGTGCGCCGATCACACCGGTGATAATCATAGCCAGAAGAATGCTCACCAGGTAATTCAGACCCAAGCCGCGCAGCAAACTCCATGTAACAAAACCGCATACTACATAAAGAGCGCCGTGGGCAAAATTGGGAACCCGGCTAACCCCATAAACCAGGGCAAAGCCCAAGGCCATAATGGCCAAGGCTATACTGTTGATAGTGCCATAGATAAGGATAGCCATAATAATATCCACGTCATAGTATAAGATCCTGAATGAGTAACCGTTACAGGTTA
>DAOVRY010000295.1 GCA_030633645.1 Pseudomonadota bacterium
AAAAGATAGTCCTTGGTGTGACAGGGAGCATAGCTGCTTATAAATCTGTTGAGCTGCTACGCCATTTAACAAAAGCGGGCGCGGCGGTAAAGGTTGTAATGACTGGAAATGCAACGCGGTTTGTAGGGCCTCTCACCTTTGAAACATTCTCTGGCGAAAGCGTGATACAGGATATGTTTTCACAGCCTGGGATATCACTTGATCATGTAACATTAGGGAGGCAGAGTGATCTGATAATCATTGCACCGGCTACGGCCAATCTTCTCGCAAAGATTGCTCATGGCCTCGCCGATGATTTTCTTTCTACCCTTATCCTTGCAGCTGCTCCTCAGATTCTCATCTGTCCTGCCATGGATAAAGAAATGTTTGCAAATAGTATCGTCCAGGCCAATATTCTGAGCTTGAAAGATCGGGGTTTCATACTTATGGAACCAGAAGAGGGTGTTTTGGCCAGCGGCGCAGTTGGGGTAGGGCGATTTCCTGATCCATTACTGATTATGGAAAAGGCACGGTACTTACTGAGCGATCACGATCTACAAGGATTGAGACTTCTGATTACAGCGGGTCCGACTATTGAATACCTTGATCCGGTGCGGATAGTAACCAACAGGTCGACCGGTAAGATGGGCTATGCACTGGCAAAAACTGCATGGACGAGGGGTGCAGATGTTACCCTGGTGACCGGGCCAACTCACCTTGATCCGCCGCCAGGGGTAAAAGTGGTTAAGGTCCAGACAGCCGAACAGATGAGAGAGGCGGTCTTGAATGATTATCATGACCAGGATATCGTTATCAAGGCGGCTGCAGTAAGTGACTATAGACCCGTGACAAAGGCCCGGGAGAAGGAAAAAAAGAAAGGAAGCCCCATAGCGGTAGAGATGGCACCTACACCAGATATCCTGGCTGAATTGGGCAGAAACAAAGGTGATGCTATCCTGGTAGGTTTTGCTGCTGAGACAACGAATCATATGGCCAATGCACTGGATAAGATTAAACGGAAGAATCTGGACTTGATTGTCCTTAATGATGTCTCTCAGGAAGATAGGGGATTTGCTGCTGATTCAAACGAGGTCAGAATAATTGATAGAGAAGGAAACGAGGAGGTAGTTCCCTTAATGTCAAAGGAGGATGTAGCAGATAGAATACTTGATAGGATCAAGGGTTTAAGGACAGAATGAATATGAGAGAAGGGTTGACGGATCTACTCGGACAGATAAAGAGACAGTTGACAAACAGTCAGGAGATTGGCCTGGATTCACCTTTTCTCTCTACAGAGAGTTTACACTACCTCACGGGGGCACCTCAATTGGACGCAGTACCATTAAGAAAAAATTCATACTGCGAGAGCCTTGAGGAATTGGAGGATTTTATTAGTACGTGTGATCGATGCAAGCTCAGTAAAGCAAGAAAAACTCTGGTCTTTGGTGAAGGATCACCTCATGCCAGACTCGTCTTTGTGGGTGAGGCTCCCGGGGTAGAGGAGGATATAGCAGGGAAACCCTTTGTAGGTGCAGCAGGGAAACTTCTGACTGATGTTATAAAGGCTATGGGCTTAACAAGAGATGAGGTCTATATCTGTAATGTCATTAAATGTCACCCTCCCCACAATCGGGATCCGGAGCCAGATGAGATAGAGATGTGCTTTCCATTTCTGCAGAACCAGATTTCCCTCATAAAACCGGAGGTCATCTGTGCCATTGGCAGGATACCGGCCCAGAGCCTAATAGATAGGGATTTTAAGATAACTCGTGGCAGGGGCCAGTGGCACTCCTTCATGGATATCCCTGTAATGCCAACCTATCACCCGGCATACCTATTGAGATATCCCCAAGCCAAAAAGGACGTTTGGGATGATGTGCAAAAGATAATGAAAAAGTTAGGATTAGAAGATCCGAGGAGGTTAAGAAATTAGAACAAAAAACAAGAAAGCTCTTTTTCTCATTTTCCTGGTTACCTTCAGCATTGGCCTCTTTCACCATGCTGTCGAGGGTAAACAAAACACTGCCATGGTGATTGAGCTTGAGGGTCCCATTAGTCCTGGTACCGATCAGTTTGTGACACGGGGCATCAGGCAAGCTGAAACAGATCGATACCCCTTGGTCATCATTAGGATGGATACCCCTGGTGGTCTTGCTACGTCCATGAGGAGTATTGTCAAGGCTATCCTGAACTCCTCTGTGCCTGTTGTCGTTTATGTGGCACCGAGAGGTGCGAGAGCAGCCTCAGCCGGGGTAATGATTACCGTAGCGGCCCACGTTGCTGCCATGGCCCCTCAGACAAATATAGGTGCCGCGCATCCTGTTAGTGCTGATGGCAAAGAGATTAACAAGACCATGTCTGAAAAGGTTGTCAATGATATGGTTGCCTATGCCAGGAGCATTGCAAAGGGCAGAAATAGAAACCAGGATTGGGTTGAGAAGGCTATCAGGGAAAGTGTGAGCATTACCGCAGATGTGGCAGTTAAAGAGAAGGTTGTTGATTTGGTGGCGAGGGATATAGATGACCTGCTCAGCCTTTTGGACGGTAGAGAAATCGTGCTGGACAAAGGCAAAGTGACCCTCCACACCAAGGAAATGAAATTAACCTACGTTGCTCCAGGATGGAGAGATAGGGTATTAAACACCATTAGTAATCCGAACATAGCCTATATCCTCATGATGATTGGTTT
>DAOVRY010000131.1 GCA_030633645.1 Pseudomonadota bacterium
AATAACTACTCCCTTAAAGACCTGGATTCGCTCCTTGTCCCCCTCTTTGATTCGACTGTATACACTGACTGTATCGCCCGTCCTAAAGGAAGGAAGATCCACTCTCATCTCTTGTTTCTCCACCATTTCTATCGAGTCCATTGTATATTTCTCCTTTACTCTGAATC
This sequence comes from Pseudomonadota bacterium, assembly GCA_030633645.1. Lineage (GTDB taxonomy): Bacteria > Desulfobacterota > DSM-4660 > Desulfatiglandales > B25-G16 > JADFWK01. The sequence goes on from DAOVRY010000131.1 coordinate 168, forward strand.
ACCTACCACCTTGCGACTCTGCAAAACGGGAAAACAAACGATCCAAGGTTATTGCAGCGGCTGCCCTGACTGAAAGGTGATTGTACTGAGATACACCCACAATGGGTGCTAATACATAATCTGCCTTTCTCATAAGCTCTCGAGCTATACCCCAGGCAGTACCGAATAATAGCATTATCACCCCTGTGGAAGCAACTATCTCTCGCGCCACCTCGTAGGTGATTCTTTCTCTGTTGTTTTTCCCTGCATCAGTGACCATTAGAGCCGGTAGCTCACCCTGCCTATCTTTGATCTCTTCCATCGATTTCTCAAGGGATGGAACAACTGAGATCAAAGACATTGCCTCTTGCCTGTCCTTATTGTAGAGGGCCCCAAAACCGCTTACCCAGTGCTGACAAATGCGTTTAGCCAGATCTTGCTGGTCGGCGAGAGGAGTGATAACGTAGAACCTTTCAGCTCCATAAGTCTTTGCCAGTCGAGCCAAATCATGGAGATCTAGGTTTGTTATTGCTGAGGCAATGATCTCTCCCTTCTTATTATACACCGGATAATGTAAGAGCCCAATATAAAATGTCATGGTTTTTCCGCCTTCAGTGAGCGGTCAGTATTCGGCGTCTCTCCTATTACAGTGCTCGAGTAACCTTCCCTCTGTCAGGAGTGTTCTGAACCCAAAAGGAATTCCGAATAGGCTGTACATTACGGGGGCTCTGTTTGGAGTCATAGTGTGGAGTCAGAACCTCGCTAATCGTCCCCTAACCTTCACTGGTTTCATCTATTAATCCGGGTCAGATTCCTGGTTACCAATGTGCGAAAGTTCCCCCTGTTTCTGTTTTAGCTCCTCCAGTATGCATTTGTCTGTCTCGCTGAGACGGGCCTTTTCCAATAAATCAGGTCTTCTCTCCAATGTCCTTTTTATAGACTGGGTTCTTCTCCAAAGCTGGATCCTCCTGTGATCACCTGACAGCAAGACAGACGGAACTTCTAACCCTTGAAAGACCCGGGGCCTCGTATAGTGAGGATATTCCAGGAAGTGATCCTCAAAGGATTCCTCACGATTAGATCGTGCCCCACCAAGTACACCGGGGATCAATCGACTTACAGCATCTACAACAACCATTGCTGGCAACTCACCTCCGGTTAAGATGTAATCACCAATGGATAGTTCAGTATCCACATACCTGGATCTTACCCGCTCATCCACACCCTCATATCGCCCACACACTAAGACTATCTGCTGAAGCATAGCTAGACCCCGGGCTATCGATTGGGTAAAAGGCAGACCCTGAGGTGTTAGCAAGATGACGCTTTTTTCTCCCTTACCTGTGGGAATTGATTCCAGGGCTCGGGCAATTGGCTCCGGTTTCATAACCATACCGTCGCCACCCCCAAAGGGCCTGTCATCAGTCACTAAATGGCGACCTTCAGCAAAATCCCTTAAATTAACCAGGTTTATCTCTACCTGCCCCCGTTTTAGAGCTCGCCCAATGATTCCATAATCAATCAGGGACGCAAACATCTCCGGAAATATTGAAAGAATATCAAATCTCATTAGAGATCTAACAAGCCCTTCAGAGGTGAAATAACCATTCGCTTTTGAGGTATATCAATCTCCTTAACAACCTGGTGAATGGCGGGGATTAGGAATTCTTTGCCCTGATTTTCGACCACGTACACGTCATTGCTCCCTGTAGGCAATATTTCCTTAAGAACCCCGAGGTATTCACCGGTCGTCAGATATACCTCCAATCCTAAAAGTTCGTACCAGAAAAACTCATCCTCATCTGTCTTTACCAGAGAGTCTTTCCGGATTAGTATCTCGGCACCCTTAAAGATTTCAACCTGCTCAACTGAATCCAGGCCTGACAATCGCAAAAAATACCAGGAACGGTGGGGCTGCATAGATACAACTTTGTATTCATGCAGCTCATTTTGGCCTGTCTTCAGAAACACAGAACCGGCCTGGAGGAATGTTTCCTTTGACTGAGCATAAGAAACTATCCTGAGTAGACCGGTCAACCCGTGTGCGCGGATAACATGACCTATTAGAATTAGGTCTCTAAGCCTTTTTTTGCTCAACTACTCCAAGATCTCCAGCACAGATCTCTTTTTCAACTTGGTTGAGGCAGCACCAAGTATTGTTCTCATTGCCCTGGCCGTTCTTCCCTGCTTGCCGATTACTTTCCCCAAATCCTCTTTGGCGACCCTCAGCTCAATGACAGAAGTCTGCTTTCCCTCAAGTTCAGTTACTTTCACCTCATCCGGATTATCCACAAGAACCTTTGCAATGTATTCAATCAGCTCTTTCATCTCGATCATTCTCCTCACCTCGATTTCTCATTAAACCCAGTTAGCTTGTTTGCGAAGAAACCTTGGATACTTCCTTCTTCCGCAAAAGAGACCTCACCGTTTCAGAGACCTTTGCACCCCTCTCAAGCCACTTGGCAACCTTCTCTTCATCAATGGTTATTTGAGCTGGATCCGTCTGTGGATTGTAGTGCCCTACAACCTCAAGAAACCGACCATCCCTGGGTGCCTCCGAATCGGCTGCCACAATACGGTAAAATGGTCTCTTTTTTGCCCCTTTCCTGGTCAATCGTATTCTTACCGGCATATCTCACCCCCTTTACTTAGAGTACTATCATACGTCAAAATTGCGAATGGTGCAATGTGAAAGAATTTGAGACAAGGAAAACGCTCTCTCGTATCATTGCTTTTTCGTCACATCTTCAGCCTGCACTATGGCCGAGATTTACCTGAGGCTCGCCAATGAAGATAAATCTCTTAAACCCCCTCGTTTCAGTTTTTTAAGCATGTTTTTTGTCTGAGCAAAATTCTTAAGAAGCCGATTCACGTCTTCGACTCGTGTTCCACTTCCCCGTGCAATCCTTTTTCGCCTGCTGCCACTGATGATCCGGTAATCCCTTCTCTCCGCCGGTGTCATAGAGTTAATTATGGCCTCAGACTTGATCAGCTCCCCCTTGTCAGCCTTTACCTTTCCTAAATTCATCATCTGCCCAATACCGGGCATCATCCCGAGCACCTGTTCCAGTGATCCCATCTTCTTGATAGCAGCAAGTTGCTTCTTGAAATCCTCCAAATCAAACTCAGCATTCCTGATCTTCCCTGCAAGTTCCATTGCCTCCTTTTGGTCAAATTCAGCCTCTGCCTTGTCAATCAGGGATAGGATGTCCCCCATTCCCAGGATCCGAGAAGACATCCTGTCTGGATAGAAAGGCTCCAGTGCATCCAGCTTTTCGCCCATACCCACGAATTTTATCGGCTTGTTGGTCACTGCCATTATGGAAAGGGCTGCTCCCCCCCTGGCATCCCCCTCCATCTTTGATAAAATAACCCCACTGATATCAAGATCCTCGTCAAATTTTTTCGCCAAGTTCACGGCGTCTTGCCCAGTCATGGCATCAGCAACCAAAAGAGTCTCCGAAGGATGGACCACATCCTTCATCCTGGAAAGCTCTTCCATTAACTGTTCGTCAATGTGGAGCCTGCCAGCGGTATCGATAATCAATATATCCGCCCCAATCTCCGATGCCTTGTTGAGGGCGCTCTGACAGATATCTTCAGCGGTTTGCCTCGTATCTGAAGGATGAACCGGGATATTGATCTCTTCCCCTATCCGGGAAAGTTGCTCAATGGCAGCCGGCCTGTTGACATCTACTGGCACTAGATAGGAGTGGTATCCCTGTTTTCTGAGGTGGATGGCCAACTTACCGGCAGTTGTTGTCTTGCCAGAACCCTGAAGGCCAACAAGCATCAAACTCAGGGGCCTTTTACCACTGAGATCCAGATCCCTCCTTCCCTCTCCCATGAGCTTGGTAAGCTCTTCCTTTACTATCTTTATTACGTGTTGCCCAGGGGTAAGACTTTCCATTACCTCCTGTCCGAGAGCCCGCTGTCTTATTTCTTCAAGGAAACTCTTGACCACCTTATAGTTTACATCTGCTTCAAGAAGGGCAAGCCGGATGCTTTTCAGGGCGTCTTGGATATTCTTTTCGCTCAACCTCCCCCGGCCCGTCAAATCTCTGAAGATGCGACCCAGCTTTTCAGTTAACAGTTCAAACATAGTGGAAAATCATTGAAAATTTTTGTTCATGCTATTGTTTTTTCTCATTTATGTCAACAAAATCCTCTGGTCTGTCAGGGTAACGTCAAAGTCGTGGGTATGGGTATCGGTTGCGTCCCTCAGTCATGGTTCCGTCCCAAGGCGGATGCCACGACTCCTAAGAAACTTAATTATCAATGGTCTTTTTTTTATCTGACAGGATTTACTGGATCTATTGGATTTTCTTTTGTTTTTCTCAGTTTCCTGAAGAAAC
>DAOVRY010000065.1 GCA_030633645.1 Pseudomonadota bacterium
ATATATTTACAAGTTGAAGGGGAAGTATGCACATGCAGGGTAGCGGAAATTGAGGAATTGTGGATTTAGGAATTTAGGAATTGAGGGATTTAGGAATTGAGGGATTACACTTTGGGTACTTAATAGGCAGTAGGCAGTAATAACTTTAGGCACTTTAGTTCACTTTAAATTTTAGGCACTTTAGCAGACTTTAGCGCACTTTAGGCACTTACAATGGAAGATGTCGTAAGATCAAAATCGAGTCCTGCCACTGTCAGTGAGATGCTGACCGTTGTCGGGGTGGTTACGGTCCTGGTGGTTATGATTATCCCGCTACCACCTATGCTCCTGGATTTCCTTCTAGCGCTGAATATCACCCTGGCGATAACTATCCTCCTGATTGCCATGTATTCACTCAAACCCCTGGATTTTTCCATATTCCCCTCACTGCTTTTGGTGATGACCCTGTTTCGGCTCTCTCTCAATGTGGCATCTACTCGTTTGATACTGCTCCATGGCAACGAGGGGCCTCTGGCAGCAGGGAAGGTTATCAAATCTTTTGGAAGTTTTGTGGTCGGAGGGGACTACGTAGTAGGCATGATCGTCTTTGTTATCCTGGTTATCGTTAATTTTGTGGTTATTACCAAGGGCGCCACCAGGATCGCTGAGGTTGCTGCGCGATTTACCCTTGATGCCATGCCTGGAAAGCAGATGAGCATTGATGCAGATCTAAACGCCGGGCTGATAGATGAGGATGAGGCAAAGGGACGACGAAGCACGATTGCAAGGGAGGCTGAATTCCATGGAGCAATGGATGGTGCAGCGAAATTTGTGAGAGGAGACGCAATCGCAGGGATAATTATTGCCCTTATTAATATTATTGGCGGATTTATCATCGGGGTACTTCAAAAAAAGATGTCTGTTATGGACGCTGCCCAGGCCTATACCCTTTTAACTATCGGTGACGGGCTCGTATCACAGATCCCTGCACTCACCCTATCAACTGCCGCCGGTATAGTGGTCAGCAGGGCAGCATCAGAAGACACCATGGGAAAGGAGTTCGGAAAGCAGTTCTTTGCTTATCCAAAGGCTATCTATCTTGCTGCGTTCACCATCTTCTTTTTCGGGCTTATCCCTGGCATGCCACACATAGCGTTTATAATGCTCTCCATACTCATTGCGGGCAGCGTCTACCTTGGGAGCAGGAGAAGCCAGGCATTGAAAGAAAAAGAGATCGAGACAAGGAAGAAGGAGAAGGTGGAGGTGGGGCCTGAACCGGTGGAGCATCTGCTGCTGGTTGACCCTCTTGAACTGGAAGTAGGATATGGCCTCATCCCCCTGGTTGATAGAGAACAGGGTGGGGAATTTCTGGATAGGGTTCGATCAATCAGACAACAGTTTGCCGTTGAGATGGGTTTGGTAATTCCCCCGATCCATATCAGAGATAATCTCCAATTAGATTCAGCTGAGTACCAGATTTTGCTGAAAGGGGTGAGGATAGCGAGCGCTGAATTGATGGTAAATCACTATTTGGCTATGGACCCCGGAGATGCTACCCGAAAAATTGCGGGAATAGAAACACGGGAGCCTTCATTTAATCTGCCTGCAATTTGGATACCGGAGGCAAAGAAAGAAGAAGCAAAACTTGCCGGCTACACAGTGGTTGATAATGTTACGATTATGGCTACCCATTTGACCGAAGTCCTTCGAAAGCACCTCTCAGAATTGTTGGGTCGGCAAGAGGTTCAAAACTTGCTTGATAATCTGAGCAGGTCATATCCGAAGGCGGTTGAGGAGTTAGTGCCAAATCTTCTCTCTTTAGGGGGTGTGCAAAAGGTCTTACAAAATCTCTTACAGGAGCGCATTTCTATCAGGGATATATTAACTGTTGTAGAGACCCTCGCTGACTATGCCCCACTGACAAAGGACCCAGAGCTCTTAACCGAATACGTGAGGCACAAGCTTTCCAGATCTATTATCGGCCCTCACATGGGAGAAGATGGGGTGCTGAAACTGATAACCATGGCTCAGGATGTAGAAGATATACTCCTTAAAGGCATACAGAAGACGGAACACGGCTCGTATCTCTCTGTTGACCCAAAGGTTGTAGATCCAATTCTTGCCTCTATCAAAGAGGAGGCAGAAAAGGCCATGGCAAAAAATATTCAACCGATTCTTCTCACATCGCCGACGCTGCGAAGGCATTTAAAGCAATTAGTAGAACAGTTTGTTCCGTCCTTGATAGTGTTGTCTCAGAGTGAGCTATTGAGTGACATAAGATTTCAATCCATTGGAGAGGTGAACTTAGGCTATGCAGGTTAGAAAATACCAGGCAGGCACGATTAAAGAGGCCATGGCTATGGTTAAGAATGTTTTGGGTCCGGAAGCCATGATACTTTCTACGAAGAAATTAGAGAACAAGGGTGAAAACAGTCTGTTTGAAATTGCTGCAGTACCAGCAGGAGATCACAGTTCTCACACCAATCTCAGCTCATTGGGGGAAGTAAAATCAGAACTGATGAGTATTAGAGAAATGATCTATCTTTTGAATCATTCTGGTGGCACGTTCGAAAGAATAATACTGAATCCTGCTCTCACCAACCTCTATGCGCAACTGATCAGGAGCGGCGTTAAGGATCATTATGCCAAGCTCTTTCTGGAAAAGGCTGGCGCACTTAATGGAGTCTCAACTGCCCCTGTGAAAGCTATCCGTGAGAGAACGATCAAAGCGATTATGGAGGTAATCGAAGTAAGAGATCCCTTTACACCAAGAGACAAAAGGCAGGTAGTTGCGGCCTTTGTCGGGACAACCGGCGTGGGAAAAACCACTACCATTGCAAAGCTCGCTGCACAGCTCATGCTTAAGGCAGGGAAAAAGGTGGGCCTCATCTCTATAGACAACTACAGGATAGGTGCTATGGAACAGCTCAAGACCTATGCGCATATTTTAGGTATACCTTGTTTTCCAGCATTTACGAGAAAAGATTTGCTTTTTGGCCTGAAGAGAATGCAAAGGACAGATGTTGTGTTGATCGATACCGCAGGCCAGAGCCAGTATGATACGGACAGGATAGAGGCACTTAAGAAGATGATGACCAATGATTTGGCAATAAGTTCCCATCTCCTTTTGAGCGTTGCAACTACCGAGTCAGAGATGAATCAGGCAGCTCTCAATTTCAGCCCCCTCGGATTTCAAAGCTATATATTTACCAAGATAGATGAAGCAGAAAGCTGTGGATCAGTAATAAACCAGATAATGAGACTACGGGCACCTATTTCCTACCTTACTACGGGGCAGAATGTACCAGAGGATATTGAGAGGGCACACAAGGGGAGAATCCTACAACTCTTATTGAATAAAAACTAATCTATTTTTCATTGGAGAATGAATCGATGGATCAGGCAACAGGGTTAAGAAGGATGGTAAAGGGAAAATCTGATAAAATTTACCGGCTGAGAAAGGATAAGCAATCTCAATCATTTTCGCCACAAGCCAAACCCAGGGTCATTGCCATTACGAGTGGCAAGGGTGGTGTGGGGAAAACAAATGCAGTTGGTAACGTGGCTATTGCATGTCAAAGGATGGGGAAAAAGGTCTTAATCTTTGATGCCGATCTGGGGTTGGCGAATATTGATATTATCTATGGTCTTAATCCCAAGCACACCATTGGCGAGGTCATAAAAGGCGAAAAAGAGCTATCTCAGATCATCGTTACCGGGCCGGAAGGCGTTGCAGTCATGCCCGCCAGTTCAGGTGTGCAGGAATTGGTGCACCTGACAGAAGGCCAAAAGATAAACCTCCTCAATGAATTTGATACCTTGAATAACAGCTTTGATATCCTGTTGATTGATACCGGTGCAGGGATCTCTTCAAATGTTATCTATTTCAACCTGGCAGCGCAAGAAAGGATCGTCATTGTAACTCCAGAACCCACCTCTATCACCGATGCCTATGCCCTTATGAAAGTGATGTTCCACCAGCATGGGACGAAGAGCTTTCTTCTTTTGATAAATATGGTCGAAGATGAAAAAGAGGCACGGTCAGTGTATCAGAACCTGAGCAAAGTTGTGGCACGCTTTATGGGCGACATATCAATAGATTATGCTGGATTTATCCCATGGGATAGTTGTTTGCAAGAGTCAGTGACGAGAAGGGAACCGGTAGTATGTTGTTACCCAGAGTCATCATCAAGTAAGAGCTTTAAAGAGCTGGCTCATTATCTCCTTAAGCAGACAGATACAAGACCAATTGATGGTAATATCAAATTCTTCTGGAAAAGACTTATGGCAGGAATGCCGGGTCAAGGGAATGAAGGCAGAGATTAATAAATATCAACAGGGCTACGAAATAGAACAGGGAAAAATGGATCCAAAGCTCAGGGAAGAGCTTGTTGTTAAATATGCCCCCCTCGTAAGATATATTGCTGGCAGGATGGCGCTCAGGGTACCCCCCAATATATCGAGAGAAGAGCTTGTCAGTGCAGGGATAGTTGGGTTGCTCGATGCCCTTGATAAATTTGATTCAGAGATGGGGATCAAATTTCAGACTTATGCAGAGCACAGGATACGGGGGGCCATATTGGATGAGTTGAGAAAAATGGACTGGATTCCCCGGTCTGTCAGGAAGGATATTCATCGGATTGAGGATGCTATGCTGAGCCTGAATTCCAGGCTTAGTAGGGAACCAGACGATGCCGAGGTTGCCCAAGAGCTTGATATTGATATTGATACTTACTACAAGATGATCAGCAGAGCCCAGGGTGTGAGTCTCCTCAGCCTTGACAAGATTATGCCAGATGGGTCTACCCCAGCATTCACCAAACAGGCCTCGGCTGGTCCTTCCCCTTTTGATGCATTAAAGGTAAAGGAGCTGAAGAATGTTATTTCTCAGATCCTTTCAGAGCTTTCAGAAAAGGAGCAGTTGGTTGTAGCACTCTATTACTATGAAGAATTAACATTAAAGGAAATAGCCAGGGTGCTTGGCTTAACAGAGTCAAGGATATCTCAAATTCACTCAAAGGCAATAATTCGTTTGAGGTCAAAACTTAGATCATATTACGAAGGTTAATCATGGCTTCTCCAGAGCACGATGAAAATGCACCGGGAATCAATGGAGGTGAATTGGAGGAAGAACAGACTGGAGCAAACTCAGAACAGGAGAATCCAGAAGGTCCTGAAGAGGAAGAATTCCCTGCAAATGAACCAGATGAATCAGATGACACCGAAACTAAGCCAATTCCAGAGGAGAAAAGCGATCATCACCCACACAGGAGAGGGAGGGGTAAAAAAGGGCTGTGGGTAGTGAGCGCAATCGGGCTCTGTATTCTGATAGGAACAGGATACCTTTATTTGAGAGAAGAGAAATCTAGAGAATTACCGGGGCAAAACAGCGAGACGTTCCCCATTGCCAGGATATCAATCCCTGAAGAGCGAGTACTACTCTTTGATTCATTTATTATTCCAATTCCAGAGAACAGGGAATTCACGTATATTTCTTTAAGTATTTCCTTTAAATTGCCGAATAAAGTAATAAAGAGGCAAATGACGGAGAAGAAAAAAGAGCTTAGGGGAATCATTTACGACATATTAACCGGGGAGATCAGTAAGAGAAAGGAGGTTCCTCCCTTAGAAGACCTAAAGAAGCTCATAATCGGCGGAGTAAATAGTGCCTTATCTATCGGGGAGGTTCATGAAGTATATGTAACGAAATTCCTGGCTGTTTGATTTTCGGGCGCTGTGAGCAGCCCGTTGCCAGAGGTAAATGGTATTTCTGAACACTGAGAAGGAAAAGAGAGAATGCCCTGTTTTTGTTGATGTGTGGTCGATTTACTTATTTCTTTCGACTAAAAGCTGACAACTACTAAGGAGAGAGCATTTTATTGTTTGCATTGGACATAACCGAGAAGGGTGTAGGATGGTCATGCCCCTCCCGATGTTGCAAACTATTTGATGCTCTCAGTAGTAACAGTATCTATTCCAGCTCAAAGAATATTTTTCTTAAGGTCTTTGTAATCAAACGTCTCGGAAATTGTATAACTCATTGCAATAAAATGTCTTTTAA
>DAOVRY010000044.1 GCA_030633645.1 Pseudomonadota bacterium
CCCACGGCCGGCAGGCGGACCCTGTCAATATAAATCGAATAACGGAGTTTTCTCCTTAATGAGCCTTACGCGCATTGAAACGGCTGTAACCGTTCACGGGTTCAGAGGTTCAGGGTTGAACGAAAACCCGCCTGCCATCCGGCGGGCAGGTCTGAAAAGTCTTACGAGCAAGGTTAACGAAAGAAATGTAACCCGACTCGGCTGAGCTCGTCGCAGGCTGAACGGTGAGCCCTGAACCTGTGAACGCCTACCAATAATTCTATAATCTTGGCGTTTTGGTGACTTTGTGGCAAGATACCTGAGTAGCTAGACTTCAATATGCAATCCATAGTGATACTCTGGTACAATGAATATAGAGATGCCCGTGTTCATTCATTGGCAAGCAAGAAAAGACGTGTATGTGGAAGCCGATATTTTTGGAATTTATCTACCCATAGCTTATGCACATTAAAGATATCCATAACTTACCAGTCATTAGCTTCCCCACTTTAAAGATCTCCATACCGTTACACGTGATTCTAAAGATCATAGGGGATTAGTGCTTGCTACAAGTGAACTGAAGCGCGTTGCCCCATATGGGATACTCGAATGGTGGCATACTCGGTCGAGAAACAGTTTTACCGGGTTTGGTTCACCACTCCAATATTCCATGTGGATGAAGAAATCGCATGCTCTTAACCGAACTGGAGGTTTGCACCTGAGCCGTATACACATTCGGAAAAGACCTATCATATGAAAAGACGATTGAGTAGAACGATCACTATAGGTGGGGTAAAGATCGGCGGAAGGTCCCCGGTTGTGGTTCAGTCCATGACCAAGACCGCAACTCAGGATGTGGTTGCCACGGTCAAGCAAATAAAAGATCTCAGTAACGCCGGCTGCGAGCTTGTTCGCCTGGCAGTGCCAGATATGGAGGCTGCTTCTGCCCTGAGAGAGATAAAATCCCAGGTGTCTCTCCCTCTTGTTGCCGATATTCATTTTGATTACAGGCTCGCCCTGGCAGCCATAGAAAACGGTGCTGACGGTCTTAGATTGAATCCAGGCAACATCAGGGGGAAAAAACAAATCCAAAAGATTGTTGCTGCTGCTGCATCTCGCGCCATTCCTATAAGGATTGGGGTAAACTCTGGCTCTCTGGACAGGGCTACTCTCAAAAAGTATGGTCACCCGACACCAGAGGCTATGGTTGAGAGTGCGCTGGGCCATGTGAGAATACTGGAAGATCTGGATTTCCATTTAATCAAGATCTCCCTTAAGTCCCCGGATGTCCTGCAAATGGTATCGGCATATAGACTTCTGAGTGAGAGAGTTGACTACCCTCTCCATGTGGGTGTCACCGAGGCCGGGACTCTCATATCAGGAACCGTCAAGAATGCTTTGGGCATAGGATTGCTCCTCTCAGAGGGCATAGGAGACACCATCAGGGTTTCTCTTACCCATGATCCGGTTGCAGAGGTTAAGGTAGCCTATGAAATCCTGAAGGCCCTGGGTTTGAGGCAGAGGGGAGTTGAAATTATCTCCTGTCCTACCTGCGGTAGGTGCCAGATAGATCTTCTCGACCTGGCAGAAAAGATTGAGGATGCTCTGAATCACATTACAGCCCCTCTTAAGGTAGCAATTATGGGATGTGCAGTAAATGGGCCTGGAGAGGCACGTGAGGCTGATGTCGGTATTGCTGGTGGCCGTGGTCAGGGCACCTTGTTTAGAAAGGGTAAAGTGGTGAAAAAAGTGACTGAGTCAGATCTGGCAAGGGTACTCATTACAGAAGTCAAAAAGATGGCGAACGAATGAAAATTTTTGATTTACGATTTTAGATTGAGTATTTTGGATCTTTGATTGTCAACAACAGGCTTTTGCCGAAACAGAAATCCATTTGAGCGGTCATTGAAACGTTTTTGATAATAAATCTTGATGGTTTTGTAAAAAGTCGAATTTTCCCATTTATCTGGATTCCCGCCTACGCGGGAATGACAATAAAGAACTTAATATCAAGCAGATACAATAGCCGTCATACCCGCGTAGGCGGGTATCCAGGCGTTAAAATGACTTTTTGCGATTTCAACTCTTTGAGCCCGAAGGCCGAGTTTTGGAATCACCTGTAGCAAGCCTTAGATTTATCAAAAAGCGTTTTAGACCAAGCGAAAAGGGATTTGGGCAACAGCCTGTCAATAGTCAATCATCAATTTTCAATTATGGCATCTATTTCAAGACGATATTCTGAATTCTTTATCCCTACGTTGAAAGAGGTACCGGCCGAGGCTGAGATTATCAGCCACCAGTTGATGCTCAGGGCTGGTATGATCAAAAAGCTTTCAGCAGGTATCTATACCTATCTTCCCTATGGTTTGAGAGCCCTTAAAAGGGTGGAACATATTGTCAGGGAAGAGATGGACAGGGCAGGTGCCATAGAGGTGTTACTGCCCAGTGTGCAACCAGGTGATTTATGGATGGAAAGCGGTCGATGGGAGCATTATGGACCTGAGCTTTTGAGGTTCAGGGATCGACACAACAGGGAATCATGCCTGGGCCCAACCCACGAAGAGGTCATCACCGACCTAGTACGAAGAGAGATCCATTCATACAAGCAACTGCCTCTTAACCTGTATCAAATACAGACAAAGTTCAGGGATGAGATCAGGCCGAGATTTGGAGTAATGAGGGCTCGAGAATTTATTATGAAGGACGCCTATAGCTTTGATATAGATGATGAGGGATGCAGCCGCAGTTATGAGAGTATGTATCGTTCTTACCAGGCTATTTTTAGAAGGTGCGGATTGAAATTCCGGGCAGTTGAGGCAGACACCGGACCTATCGGCGGCAGTTTCTCTCATGAATTCATGGTGCTCTCAAATAGTGGCGAAGACGACATCGTCAGCTGTCAAAACTGTGAGTATGCCTCAAACTTAGAAAAGGCGGAGGTAGCGGTAAAAGAAAAAGATTCTCACCACGCTGAAAAAAAAGAACCATTACACGTGGTAGATACTCCAGGAATGAAAACCATAGACGAGGTATCTACCTTTCTGTCAGTAGCGCCCGAGAGAATCGTCAAGACACTTATTTACCAGACTGAGCAGGGACCGGTAGCCGTTTTAGTGCGGGGGGATCATGAATTGAATGAAACTAAATTGAGAAATGTTCTGAACGTGCAAGAACTCACCATGGCAGATCCGGAAACCATATTTGCAGTAACTGGTGCCCCCGTGGGCTTTGCCGGAGCCATTGGCTTAGAGGTTAAGATACTGGCCGATTTCGGGATCAAAGGAATGAAAAACATGGTAATGGGCGGAAACGAGGAGGATAGGCACATCCTGAATGTAAACGAAGGCAGGGATTTTCAGGTGGATCACTATGCAGACCTGAGGACGATCACCCCCTCTGATGCGTGCCCCAGATGTGGTGGTACATTACGGTTTGGTAAGGGTATAGAGGTGGGTCATGTCTTTAAGCTCGGGACCAAGTACAGCAAGGCTCTCAATGCCATGTTCCTGGACAAGAACGGGCAGGAAGCTCCCATTATTATGGGCTGCTATGGTATAGGCATTGGGAGGACTGTGGCAGCGGCCATAGAGCAAAGTCACGACGAGAACGGTATCATCTTCCCCATCTCTATTGCGCCCTTTGAGGTGACCATCCTCCTGCTTGAAACCCATGAACCTCAGGTGAGAGAAGTGGCTGACACCTTATACGAGCATCTGGGTGATTTAGGTCTCACAGTCCTTCTGGATGACAGAGATGAAAGACCAGGTTTCAAACTCAAGGATGCTGACCTTCTGGGCATACCCGTGAGGGTCACCGTCAGCGTAAGAACACTTCAGAAAGATGCTATCGAGACAAAATTGCGCTCTGACAGAGATCTCACGTTAGTACCCGTGAGCAAGGCTCCTGCGGCGATAAAGGAGGTTGTACAGGGCCTTTATGATTCGCTTAAATGATATAACTTCAAGGATCCTCTCTTATCATCCTGCTGCAGATACAAATCTCATTGAAAAGGCATATGTTTACTCAGCCAAGGTTCACAAGGGTCAAGTCCGTCTCTCCGGTGAACCATACCTTTCCCACCCCTTAGAAGTGGCCGGAATTCTCGCTAATATGAAGATGGATGAGGTGACCATTGCCTCTGGCCTGCTCCACGATACTGTTGAGGATACCCTTGCTGAACTAAAGAATATTGAGTATCTGTTCGGCAAGGAGGTGGCAGCCATAGTAGATGGCGTCACCAAAATCAGTAAGATACATTTCCTGAGCAAAGAGGAACAGCAGGCGGAGAATATACGAAAGATGATTCTTGCCATGGCCACCGACATTAGAGTCATTCTGGTCAAACTGGCAGATCGATTGCATAATATGCAGACCCTTGGCTTCCAACCCCCTGAAAAGCAGGAAGCAATTGCGCGGGAAACCCTCGATATCTACGCACCTCTTGCCGGAAGAATGGGTATTTACTGGCTCAAGTCCAACCTGGAAGATCTCTCTCTTTTTTATCTTGAACCAAAAGTCTACGGGGATATCCGATTAGGGATTGCGCACAGACAAGAGGGACAGGCCAAGTTTATCAAGGAAATAAAGAAAATCTTGGCGAAGCGATTACGTGAGGCTGGCATAAAGGCAACGATAACGGGAAGAAACAAGCATTTTTTTAGCATTTATAAAAAGATGATGGAGCAGGATCTGAATATAGATCAAGTCTATGATATCCTGGCCTTTAGGATCATCGTGAATGCTGTAAAGGAATGCTACGAGGTTTTGGGACTGATCCATTCTATGTGGAAACCCCTGGCAGGTCGGTTCAAGGATTATATCTCACTACCCAAGGCCAATATGTATCAGTCTTTGCACACCTCCGTAATCGCCCAATTGGGCGAGAGAATGGAGATACAGATAAGAACGTGGGACATGGACAGAATTGCCGAAGAGGGTATCGCAGCTCACTGGAGGTACAAAGAGGGATATGAGTCTGACAAAAAGATGTACGGACAGTACCCATGGATGAAACAGTTACTTGAGTGGCAGAATAATCTGACTGACCCAAAGGAATTTCTGGAAACAGTCAGGCTGGATCTCTTCAGTGGCGAGGTCTATGTTTTTACGCCGAAAGGTGACGTCAGGGAACTTCCCAAGGGGGCAACCCCTGTTGATTTTGCTTATAGCATCCATTCAGAGGTTGGAAACAGATGCATCGGTGCTAAGGTAAACGAGCGAATAGTCCCCCTGAGCTATCAGCTTAAGAACGGAGATATTGTTCGGATTACCACCTCAAAAAATCATGAACCCAGTAAAGACTGGCTCAATTTTGTAAAGACATCTACGGCTCGAACCAGGATCAGACAGTGGATAAAGCAAGAAAAAAGAGAAGAGAGTATCGCCATTGGGCGCGATATCCTGGAGAAAGAGCTCAGAAAATTCAACCTTGCCTTGTCCAGGCAACTCAAAGGCGAGAAAATATTAGATGTAGCCCATAAATTTTCACTCAGGAGTGTCGATGATCTGTTGGCCAATATCGGCTACGGAAAGCTCTCACCAAAGCAGGTTTTGAACCGGCTCGTTCCTCCTTTAGACATAAAAGAGGATAGACCAGAAGGCCTGGTCCAGAAAATAGTTCACCGGATTAAGAGAAAGAAGGCAGACACCGGGATCAGGGTTAAAGGAATGAGTGATATGCTGATTCGTTTTGGAAAGTGCTGCCACCCGCTGCCAGGTGAACCAGTTATCGGTTTTATTACCAGGGGGAGGGGAGTCACCATCCACGCAAGAGATTGCCGGCACACCAGGGATGTTGACCAAGATCGATTGGTGGAAGTAGAGTGGGAGCGTTCTGAAGATGTGAGTTATCTAGCAAGACTGAGGGTTACCAATATCTCTAAAAAGGGGATGCTGGCCAACATAAGCGCTATCCTTGCCCAGGGCGAGGCTAATATTGTAGATGCAGATGTCCAGACAACGGTAGATAAGAAGGGGATATCCACCTTTACCATCGAGATATCCGATTATAATCAATTAAGAGATATTATTTCAAAAATTAAGAAGATCAAAGAGGTTTTGAAAGTGGAGCGGATTTGAAGGATTAAAAGTGAGCTAAAGTGCCTAAAGCCCGCCCTGGCGCTATTGCACTCTAATCAGCTCAATAACTCTATAAGCCAGTATGTTCTCGAATCAGCCTGATAAGCATATAGGCCAGGACTGGGCCAGGGTTTGAAGTGAGCTAAAGCTATGGGTGGGCCGACTGGGAATTGCGAATTTGCGAATTGATAGAATTGCGGATTTCACAAGTTAGAGTTGATTAAGGCATTCTATTAGCACAAATTACCGATGAAACGCCTATGCCAGGACGAAATAGAAACCGATTTCCTGCCCAAACTCTAGGCACCGGGTTAGGCATTTTCAACTTTAGGCACTTCAATCTTTGGCGATGCCCCCTTACTCACCAGTCCGGATCTGAGACATCTCGTACACACCTTCATTTTTTTGGTCTGTCCTTTAATGTCAACTCGCACGGTTTGGAGGTTCGGATACCAGCGCCTTTTCGTTTTATTGTGGGCATGACTTATATTATAGCCCGTAACAGGTCCCTTACCACATATTTCACATACCCTAGACATTTTTTTATATCCTCTTATGTTTCTTGGTTGTTAATAAATATACGTCTCGGAATCTCTACAA
>DAOVRY010000100.1 GCA_030633645.1 Pseudomonadota bacterium
AACATATTTGCCATATAGATTATAAAGTTCATCATAGACCTCGGTATACAGTTCTGCCCTTTTTTGAGGAGATTCTGCTGCTTCAATTGAATTACGAAACTTACGCTCTATATTATAAAGTTTCCTTATAGGTTCATAACCATACTGCTCGATAAGGGGTGAACTAATTATAGTCCTATGATTAAGGCCCAATCGAACGGTTATCCTAACTATTAAAATCTTGCATCTCCAGTATAACCTGGATAACAAAGTATTTTCTTGAAAAAACTTATTTTCACCTTTTCTGATCCAAATTCCTATCTTTTCAAGCATCTGAAAGACCAACCTTTTCAAAATATCAATTAATCTATCCAAAAACAGCATACAACGATCACAATGAAACAGATTAAGGGATCAAAAGTTATTTGACCACAATCGATATGAACTTTACGCTTCGGGAAATCGCCAGTAATGTTTCATCCACAATATCCCCATCTCAGGATGGTCACTCTGGATCAAAAATGGTGTACTGCTCAGTTCATGGATGGCACGGAGGGTATGCTGATCAGTGACCACCGCTTTTGCTCGATAACTCCCTCCCAGGAGGGGAATTGACGGAATGACAAGTTCCATGACTTGCTCCCCTGTGAATTCAACCGGCTTCAAACCAGAAATCTTGGTCGTGGTACCAAAAACCAGTTGGCCATCCGGACGCTCAAGCCCTACACCCAGATGACCCTTAAGAGGCGGACCAATACGCCTGGTCCTAACCTGGAATACCACAGGCTGGAACTGCTCTATACGCTCAAGTGATCTTCCCTTATCATCCAGAAGGCGCAGATCTTCAAGTATGATGTCAGGCAAAGAAGAACTTTCTAAGGGGGCAGGGTCAATTGCGGTATCATCTTTTCCGGATCCTTCCTCCAGATATCCCAGGTACTCGGAAATAACTTTTGAGGTTTTACCGTGGCTGCATACCCGACCATTGGCAAACCACATGGTTTCGGCACATAATTCATTTATTAAATACATACTGTGACTGCAGACAATGATCGTCTTACCCGCTTTCCTAAACCCCACCATCCGGTTCACACACTTTTGTTGAAACCGCTGGTCCCCAACGCTTAGAGCCTCGTCGACGATCAGGACATCCGGGTCCACGCTGGTGGCAATAGAAAAGGCCAGCCTTAACACCATTCCGGAAGAATAGGTCTTAATGGGTCTGTTAATGAACTGGCCCAACTCTGCAAAATCGATAATGGCGGGTTCCTTTTCCTTGATTTCAAATTCGCTAAGACCCTGAAGAGAGGCATTCAAATAGATATTCTGCTGACCGGTGAATTCCGGATCAAAACCAGCTCCTAATTCCAAAAGGGCTGCCACACGTCCACGTGTGATGACCTCGCCTGAGCTGGGCGTAAGAGTGCCCGCCAGAATCTTGAGCAAGGTGCTCTTCCCCGCACCGTTTTCTCCTATGATTCCCATGGTCTCCCCAAAGGGCACTACAAGGGAGACATCCCTCAGGCTCTCAAAAGGTTGATGAAGAGGCTTACGCAACAGGGCTTCTTTCAGCCGATCAAAAGGCTTTCGGTAAAGCCGATATATCTTGGAAACGTTCTTAACTTCTATAGCATACACAGGGTTACCAACTCTACCTTTTTAACTTACTTAACGTTTCGGAATTTCTGCAAGAAACTGAAATTATAGGATATCTAACGGCGACGGGTTTGTGCGATCTACATGGAGTGCTGGAATACCGGAGTACTGGGCATGGTGTCCACCATTCCAGTTGCGGAGCAGAGCTAAGTTGGGGAGGCTTCGCGAGCTTCGCCCAAGGGGCTCGCTCGCCTCCCCAACATCTATAACTCGGAAAGGTACCAGTTCTAAGAGTGCTAAAAGGGCAATATGGGGAAATCCCCATATTGCCTGAAGGTTAGTATTGCCATAAAACTGGCGGAAATGCAGTTTGTACTACGCCTGTACTGGTATCAAGCAAAAGCGCCGCAGCTCCAAACCAACTGCTTGAGCTACAGTAGACATCTGCAAAGGTATCACCAAAGATTCCGAAGTCTGCGAGTGTGATAATCTTCTTTTCATAGGGAGCTAGTGTGTATACTTTCAATGTAGGAGCTTGACCCCATGCTGTAGCCCATACATTTATCGTTACCGAGGTGTTAAAAAAATTGGAAAGTATTACATAGGATGACCAATTGAATGGTGGGCCAGCTTCAGGGATAAAGGGAAACCAAACAACCAGAGTCCACTGTGTTCCTTGTTCAGCATGGGTGTCCAAGACATGCTGTGGGACTCTTGGGGTATCAGCAGCACCAGCCAAGCCGGCCAAGCCGGCCAAACCGAACGAAAAAACAATGGACATAACGATCACACTCATTACAAGCTTCTTTCTCATAATAAAACCCTCCTTCTTGTTTTAGGATTTCCAACATCAATAGAAAAATTACTGTCTCTTCCTGCCTCCTGCTTATAAGTCTCTGCGTTCTGCTTTCACCTCCCTTTTTTTTGCCTTAGGTTATCCAGGAGCTCAGACAGGTCCGGCCTCTGCATGATCACATACCAGATCCCGTCCTTTTTTATCCAATGATCCTTTATCACTTTTTTCTGCACAGGTAAAGTCTCAAGCAGGGGGTGCATCAACTTAATGGCTATATCGCTCAATACAGTAGCCTTCTCCCCCTCTATTTTGACACTTTTTGTGTTATACGACATGTATTCTGCCATCCGAGGCTGTTTCTTTAAAGATTCAAGGTATGGAGTCAGGTCCTCTCTTATATCAGGGTCAATAAAGTCCTTAACAGTCTCCCAGTCCCACATCATCTTTGCCTCCCGGAAGAGCCTGACCCTTTCACACAGCATCTCTTCATCAGTGAGGCCGGTTCTGTGAGAGGCGTAATTAGTACATGAAACTACTAAAAAAATCAGTGTAAAAACAAAGTAAGATTTCTTCATCTCGTCAGCTTCACATTATGTGGGAGGGTGGAACCTCCAATGATATGTGGTATAGAGATCAATCCGGTCAAGTCATCATTAACAATTACGAGGGCTGCTGCGAAAAATTCCTCGGATTCACATGTAATGAAGAGGGTCTCATTCAAGATGCCCAATCTGGTTAGGTTCCAGAGGAGCTTCTCATAGGCATTAAGGGTGATAATTTTCAAAGTGTTATCACCGCTTGTTCCTACCGCCTTAACGTAAATAGTGACAGGGCGGTCAAGGGGATTGGAAAGGATAATGTATGAATTCCGTCCTGTCTCTGTGCTGGCGTATGGAAAGGAGATCCTCACCATTGTGGGATAGGGGCTTACTTCAAAACTTACCCCATTGCTTGTGCCCTCTTCAGTTATAACGTGTACGAGTCCTGTTGTAGCGCCTTCTGGTACCTGACATACGATCTTGTCATTCCGCCAGGATGAAATCGGAGCCTGGAGATCCCCCTCAAAAAGGACAGCACCAGGAGCATCTTTGAAGTTTGACCCGCGAATAGCTACCTCAGAGCCTACGGGGCCCCTTTCAGGTGAGATGCTATATATATAAGATCCTGTCACTGATTCTGTAAGCGCACGATAGGCATTGATACGGCCGCCTGTTAAGGTCTTTTCCTCAAGATCAGGAATGGTATCAACCGTTCTCAGGATCTGGTCCGTTAATTGTGACACGGAAAGCCAGGGGCTTTTTGCAAGGACGAGAGCGGCCAGACCACTTACGTGAGCTGTGGACATAGATGAACCACTAAAGGTATCATAACTATCACCTGGCAATGTACTAAGGATACTCATTCCGGGGGCCACCAAACTAACCGTATTTCTTCCATAATTCGAAAAAAACGCAATGTCGTCAAATTCGTCGGATGCTGCCACTGATATAATATTTGGGAGATCATAACTGGCAGGATACAGCGGCACTACATCATTATTGAGACTTTCATTTCCGGCGGCTGCAATAAAGAGTATTTCCTCTGCACTTTCAAGAGCATCCCTTTCAAATATTGAGAATTCAGTACCACCAAAGCTCATGTTGAAGACCTTAATGCCCTTCATTTCTGCAAACTCTATTGTCTCTATCTCATCCGCTACGGTTCCGTATCCTTCGGACCCGATAAATTTCAGGGCCATGATTGAAACCCGCCAGTTAACGCCACTTACGCCTTTGAAATTATTACCCTGTGCGCCGGCAATTCCGGAAACATGAGTTCCGTGGCTCTCGGCATCCAATGGATCGCCACTCCCGGTAATCGCATTGATTCCAAAATAGTTGTCTATGTAGCCATCGCCGTCGTCATCTACTCCGTTATATCCAGGACAATTGGCAATCCAGTCTTCACCAGAATTCCTCCATAGGTTATTCTTCAGGTCTTCGTGCATATAGTCAATTCCTGTATCTGCAAAGGCAATTACTATACTCGTTTCACCCTTTTCTATATGCCATGCCTGAGTACTCTGGATGTTCTGAAGCGCCCACTGTGAACTAAAGAGAGGGTCGTTGGGCACCACTGCTGTCAAGTATCTCTTGTAGTTAGGCTCTGCATAATCAACCTCGGCATTTCCCTTAAGTCTCTTTATAGAGTCCTGCACAGGCTCACTCACTTTCATCTTTACCAGGGAAATGGCATTGAGAGGATAGTGCTTAACTACTTCCATATTCATTGCCGATAAGACATGTCTTTGCTTGATGAAATCGTGTTGTATTGGTTTCTTGAACCTGACCAGCACTTCACCTTCTCTATAGGGAAGCTCGCCTCCGTAAAGAAGTTGCGCCATGACAAGCGATAACACCATCCACAAAAAAAATGCCTTTTTACATGAAGCTGTACTCATACATAAAATCCGCAATGAAATCTTTTACTTGTCAGATCGCCTACCACAAAAAACGGAATACGTCAATGAAAATGCCAAGTTATTTTCGGTTACAGTGCGAGACCTTTGCAAAACACCCATATTGCCATTGCGAGCGAAGCGAAGCAATCTCACAAGCCGTTGATAATTCAGGAGATTGCTTCCTCGTTTCACTCCTCGCAATGACCAAAATTGAGCAAAAGAGGGTGTTTTTCAAAGGTTTCGTGGTTAGTTTGGGTCATTCTGTCATTTGGTATTCGAATTTGTTTCGAATTTCGCATTTCGATATTCGGATTTTGCCTG
>DAOVRY010000230.1 GCA_030633645.1 Pseudomonadota bacterium
GCCAGGGTTTTTGCTGGTTTATTAGGGTAACGGTTAGGGTAACGAAGCCCGTATCGGTAACGGTTAAGGTAACGTGGAAATAAAAAGACGAATGACGTCACCGAAAAACGAAACGGGCATCGTAACCGTAACCCATAAACATTACGCAGTATTTCGTATTTTCTTACTGGCATCGTGCCTTGTCGGTTTGAGGCGGAGCTTCGCTAGCTATTGCTGGTGCCCCTGACCAATTTCTCCAGCCCTATCTTTTTATGCCGTTTATAAAAAAACCACTGATTTGTCTTGAAGCGGTTTCTATATCATACTTCGGTTTTTTCGATAGAACCCAAAATCTTGACATTTCATCGAGGGCACCAAAGAAGGCCCTCTTCGCAATTCCAGGAAGTATATCTTCCCTAATTAGACCCTTTTCCTTCCCTTCTTGGATAATATGGCCGATGAGGTCGAGATACTCGAAAAATTTTATATTATGATAGTTTTTCATAAACTTACTGCTCTGCCTCAGCTCAACCTGGATAATCTCGGCTATGTCTTTGTTGTCTTGGATCAATTTGAGGTGAACTAGGGCGAACTTTTCAATCTTTTTTAATGGATCGCTCTCCAGGCTAATCTGCTGTTTCATGTTATCCAATACTTCCTGCATCTTTTCTTCGAACAGGGAAATAAGAATATCGTCTTTGTGTTTGAAATAGATATAGATGGTCCCATCAGCTATTCCTGCCTCTTGTGCGATTTCAGATACCTTGGCGTTATAAAAGCCCTTTTTGGCAAACACCTTGGTGGCAGCATCTATTATCTTTCTATATTTTTCATAGTTTTTATGTCTCATGCCAGTCCACACCACCCGGAAAAAGGTTACTCTTTACGTTTTCTAATATGAATAATGATTCATTTTTTAACAAAAGCAGCTATGATGGTCAATACATTTTGTTGATTGTTTAATAATTTCTGCCAAGGGTGTGAATCTACACTTTGTGGGGCATAATCCAGAAAAAAGATACCCATGCCCTGCAAGAAGCTTAAGAATCAATAGGTTAGGTTTCACTATGACGTGGTCCTGGACGTGAAACCCAAGGTATGTGAAGGAATCATAAGGTTTAGTGAACGATGTCCATAGAACTCGCTGGAGTTTAGGAAAAAATGATGATTTGCACTTGACATAATGACTATGTTAGAATTATATCTCTTCAAAATGTAGTTATATTATAGCTATATTGTAACGATTTATTTGCTCATGAGTAAGATATTTTCGCGCGGGGAAAGGTGTAATGAAATATAGTTTATTCTTGGGGTGCACGATCCCAGCTCGCTCCAGAAATTATGAACTTTCCGCACGGGCCATAGCCTCCCGCCTGGATCTTGAGTTTATTGAGATCGAGGATTTTTCTTGTTGTGGCTTTCCCCTTGAGGCGTCTGATGAAATGGGGGCAATTCTTCTGGGTGCCATGAATCTGTGCTTAGCAGAAGAAAAAGGGTTGGATATATGTGTCCTGTGTAGCGCCTGCGCCTCTATGCTCACCAAGACAGCGTATCACTTAGATCATGACCACGAATTGAGGAAGCAAGTAAACAGGGAACTCGCCAAGATAGGTAAAGAATATAAGGGAACAGTAACGGTCAAGCATTTTGCACGGATATTACTTGAGGATGTCACGCTAGAGAGAATCAAAAAAGAAACAAAACGGGATTTGAAGGGGCTCAGGGTGGCAACCCACTATGGCTGCCACTATCTAAAACCCTCATACATCTATGAGGAATTTGACGATCCCCAAGATGCCCAAACCCTTGAACTCATCCTCGAGACAGTGGGGGTCAGTAATATTCAATATAGACGAAAAAAGGATTGCTGCGGAGGGCCTGTTCTTTTATCAGATGAGGAAGTAGCCCTCAAGGTGGCGGAGGAAAAGCTAAGAAATGTCAAAGAGGTTGGAGCCGATTGCATGAATCTCGTCTGCCCTTTCTGTAGTCTAATGTTTGATGCCAATCAGAAAGGTATCGAAACGAAATCCGGTAATGAATTCAATATCCCGGTCCTGTATCTGCCTCAGATAATTGGTCTGGCCATGGGTTTCAGTCGCAAGGAACTTGGTCTTAACCTTAACTCAGTCAGCACCAAGGAATTGGAATTAGCCTTAGAGGCATAAGGGCTACCAAGAGATGCGGTGAGGTGATGAGAACGTTTAGTTTAAGAGACTTGGACTCTGATTTTGTTGATGAGATAAAATCGTTGGACTTTATCGGCAACTTTAGGGATTGCTACGCCTGTGGAACCTGCACGGGAGGTTGTCCCGTACATAGGGTAAATAACGATTATGATCCCCTTCGTATTATGAGGATGCTTGTTCTCGGTCTGAGAGAGGAGCTTTTGAAAGGGGAGATGATCTGGCTCTGTTCTGATTGCTATACTTGCCAGGAAAACTGCCCAATGGAGGTGAAGATCACCGATATCATTAATCACCTCAAGAATCTTGCGACCCATGAAGACAATACTCCCCTCGGGGTGAGTACTCAGAAAAAGCTGCTGAAGGATCAGGGCAAGATTTACATTATTGATGAGTTTGATAATAAAAAGAGGGCAAAGGTAGGGCTCCCTTCTCTTCCTGAGATGGCTGAACAAGCGAAGGAATTACTTAAGGGAAGAGTACAAAAATGATAAGTGATCGACTGCCATTGGCAGGAAGAACGTCTTCAAGTCTGCATTATAGCGATTACAGTGTTCTTATCTCTACCATTGTACTTGGTGAAAGCTGATAGCAGAAGGTAGAGTACTTGGAAATAGCTCAGGAGAAAATAGGGAATTTGAGGTTCCATATGCCCGAAAAGAAAACTGGGTCTGTTCTTATCACAGGCGGCGGCATTGCTGGTATGCAGGCAGCCCTCGATCTAGCGGATTCAGGCTACTACGTCTACCTCGTTGAAACATCGTCATCTATTGGCGGGGTTATGGCCCAGTTGGATAAGACCTTCCCCACCAATGACTGCGCCATGTGAATTATCTCACCCAAACTGGTCGAGGTCGGCCGGCACATCAATATTGAGTTGCTCACCCTCTCAGAGGTAAAGACAGTAAAGGGAGACGCGGGAAACTTTCAGGTTACCGTTACCCAACATCCCCGCTATGTAGATATTAACAAGTGTATTGCCTGCGGGTTATGTGCGGAAAAATGTCCTCGGAAGGTTGATGATGAATTTAATAGGGGGCTTGACAAGAGAAAGGCAATATATGTGCAATATCCCCAGGCCGTGCCCCTCAAGTATGCTATCGATGCTGAAAGGTGTATCTTTTTTGAAAAAGGAAAATGTAAGGCCTGTGAGAAGTTTTGCCCCAGTGGGGCTATTAATTTCGAGGACAA
>DAOVRY010000167.1 GCA_030633645.1 Pseudomonadota bacterium
CTTCTCCGTTTCTGCCCTTAACCTTTTAAGCTCTTCTTCAAGCGCCTTTTTCTCTGCAATCTCTTTGCGCAGTTGTTCTTCGGCTGCCTTAAGCTTGTCTTCAAGACTTAAAGGAACGAAGATAAAGTCTCCCCTATCCAGATTCGGATTGTTTATCTTGCCATACTGGGGATGTTGCCCGCGGTGAGTATAGTTGACTACCTTCTCTGAAAGATACATCCCCAGTTCGGAGCCGGTTATATACCCATCACCTGTCAGGTCTGCATCACCATCCAGACCTATTAGGAGGCAGCGCTTGAACATGCTCCTATCCGGTACCTGTTCGTCTTCCCTGCCAGCGGTGATATATTGCCTTACCGGAAGAGTGCTCTTCTCCGTGATATCATCAGGCACCGCCCTCACCAAGGAAAACAGAGATCCAGAAAAGCATGAATCAAATAACATCAATACATGCTTGGATTTGATCCTCAAAGAGGCCGATTCAATATCCCTCATGCTGATGGCATGCGTGGCAAAGCCCATAGGATCTTTTTTCAAGAGAGGACAGTCTCTAGGTATGATATATCCCATCTCGGTCCTATCGGCTAATCTCTCTGTCTCACCGTGACCAGCATAATAGAGTAAAAGGGCTCGGTCCTCTGCTATCCCCATGTTATAGATCATCACATTTAGGGCCGTTTTCATTTGCTGTGAGGTGGGATCTAGCACTAGCTTCACCTCAAAGCCCAGTTCCTTAAGCTTTGTTGCCACCTCTTTTGCATCACTGAGTGCATTTGGGAGCTTCGGCCATTTCTGATAGTCACTGACTCCTATCACTAGGGCATGGTAGTTTTTGTACAGGTAAACACTCTCGCCAGATTTAGCCACGATCCGAATACCCCTTTGTTTTGCTGAGAGATTGACGGTAAAGAATACAGATACGATAAGAGCACATAAGATAATAATTACAGGCTTCCTCATGGTACTCTCCTAGTTGATAGATGGGTGGATTTGCTTTTGGATTATGAGTATAGGATAAGAGTATTTATGGGTCAATTTATAAATCATTAACAAGGTGTTCCTATTGGTTTTGATGACGTTTTTGGAAAAAGGGCGCTGAAAGTCATGGAAGGTCCCTTGCACCAAATTCCCTATACTGTGGTAGGACTTTCCAGTATGCCTGCCTTATAGTCAAATCTTAGAAATTTAGATATTATAGACAGTAGTTGAAAGTTCAATATTATTTTGAAATCTGTCTGCTAAAACTAGCGAAGCTTCGCTAGGTAGAACAGAAACTGTATCAGATCACCGGTGTGAAGGTAGCCTTTGCCTCATTACCACGAGCGGTAACAGAATTGAACCCTATTGGGTATAATTGCCCGATTTTTTTCTTGACATTACACCCGATAGGTATTATTTTTTATTGTAAACATACGAATTATACCCTTAATGGTATAAAAAAATATCAGAGATGAAGTATTAGACCCAAGAGGGTATAAAATAGCATTAGATAAAGCGAATAATCCCCGGCAGGTATAATATAGGATCATGAATATACGTGATTTTGTAAAAGGGCAACGTAAAATCCATGGGCTGACCCAGGTCGATCTGGCTCGCAAAGCTGGGGTCGGGCTGAGGTTCATTAGGGAATTGGAGCAGGGTAAACGGACCTTAAGGATGGACAAGGTGAACCAGGTTCTTCAACTGTTTGGGAAAACTCTTGGCCCAGTCGATTGGCGGCCAGAAGAAAACGCCGTGACAAATGGAAAAGAAAAGGAATAAGGCGGATGTTTATCTGTGGGATAAGAAAGCCGGCCTTTTAGAGAGGACCGATAAGGGATACCGCTTTACATATTACCCGGAATATCTTTCCTCACAGGATGCTCAGCCTGTAAGTCTCACCTTCCCTCTGACTGAAAAGGCTTACGAGAGCGAGGCGCTGTTTCCCTTTTTCCTCGGACTTATCCCCGAGGGTTGGTTGCTGGATCTCACAAGCAGAACCTTAAAGATAGACCCTGAAAATGCCTTCGATATTCTTGTTGCAACCTGTGGAGACTGTATAGGGGCAGTGAAGGTAATCCCTGCAGATAAGGGAGATAATTCATGAACAATAGATGCCTTTCCTGCCAAACTATCGAACCTGAATCAGTCCTTTATGAGGACTACCACACCAGATGCTCCAGGAATCTCTTTGGGACAACTAAACCACCGAAAGTACCGTTCAGTACTGCTGATGTTACTAAGGAAGCTCAAAAGATGGTTGGTAAAATGTCTATCTCCGGTGTCCAACCAAAACTATCTGTGGGCCATGACCGTAAGAAACATCAGCTAATGGTGGTAGAAAGAGGAGGGCTTTACATCCTTAAACCTCCGACAGAGCGATTTGAGTCACTCCCTGAGAATGAGAACCTGTGTATGAACATCGCATCTGTTTACGGGATTGGGGTTCCATCTCATGGGCTTCTACCTCTCATGGACGCCAGGCTTGCATATGTGGTGAAGCGATTCGACCGATTGGAAGACGGATCAAAACTCCAACAAGAAGACTTTCAGCAACTTCTTCAAACAGATGATAAATACAGTGGATCTTATGAGAGAATTGCGAACTTCATCAAAAAATATTCCGACGTTACAGGTCTCGATCTAATAAGGCTTTTTGAAAGAGCTCTTCTATATTATTCATTGGGCAATGGGGATGCACACCTAAAAAACTTTTCTCTCATCAGAAGAAAAGAGGTAGGCTATCAACTCTCGCCGGGCTACGACATTGCCAGCTCTAGGTTAGTGCTACCCGAAGAGAAAGAGGATATGTGTCTTAGCCTGCATGGAAAAAAGAACCGCCTCTCTGGAGGCGACTTCATAAAGCTGTCAGACCATTTTGGGCTCACCCGAAAACAGAGTGATAACTCCCTGACCCGCTTGAATGAGCTCAAACCCACCATTGAAAAGATGGTAGCAGAGAGCTTTCTAAGCCAACACTTAAAGGACAGATTCCTGGAGATCTTTAGGCAGAGAATGAAACGGATTTTTGGGTAGTGCCCAGGCGGTCAAATACTCCCAATGAATTACAAACCACCTTTGATAATAATCAGTTGCAATTGATCGGAGGTGTCCTCGGCCCGGTCAGAGATCTCCACTATGCTTTCAACACAAAGTCTCAGATGGATCTTATGGCCATAATCCAAATTCGTCTTAAAGATATCCCTGGTTATATCCCATTCCTCTTTGTCCACAGCCGATTCCCTAATGCCTACCTCTCTGGCCTTTTCTTGGATAGTCTTAATGTCATCATCCTTGAAAAACAAACCTACCCCTTCTCTTAGAGGGGTGCACGAAGAAATAGACTTTTCCATTACGCTCAGAAAGCTGGGCCTCATCTGTTCAGGGATATCAGGCCGCTGATCAAGAAAGAAATCGCAGCAGGCCTCAGCCGCATTGGCAAGACTGTCCAGATGCTGTACCAGGTGGAGGATATCAGATCTGAGTGAAGGAAGATATGCCCCTGAATAGAGCTTGCTCATTATTTCACGCAGAATTTCGTCTGTCTCCGTCTCACACCTATCCACCTTTAATGCCAACGATTTTGCCTCTTCTATGTTACCACTCAGATATTCTCTAACCGTGTTGAGTGCGAGCTTGAGACAGTCGTCCACCCACCCAAGGTGTTTCAGGATGAGCTCATTTACCGCCTTCTCTTTCTTGTATAGCATATACTTACCTCTCTTACTAAAGGGTTACTCCTACCTCTCTGAGACGACAAGACAATTTCACTGAGCTCAGGATACGTTGTAGAATATGTTATGGATTTCAAAGGCCTATCATAAAACAAGGAATCTTATACAAATAATTTTAGCAAAACATGGGAGATGATACCAGCCGAAATTGGAGTGGATATCCAAGCAATCCCTATTCCTGTTAATGTTCGTTTGTTTACTGTTCTGACACCTTTCACCAAACCAACACCTACAACCCCCCCTACAATGGCCTGTGATGTCGAGACAGGCACTCC
>DAOVRY010000106.1 GCA_030633645.1 Pseudomonadota bacterium
AAATACCACACCCCTGACAGGCGCCCGGGTCGATCTTTGCTACTGAATTTTCATAATCAATCTGGGGCACGCTAAAAGGGCATACCCTTACACAGGTCAAACAAATAGCACAGAGATCGGGATCTACCTCAGCAACAGCTCCACCTGCCATTCTCTCTTTGTGGGAGAGAATCATACATGCCCTGGAGACAGTTGCCTTTGCCTGGGAAATGGCCTCATCAATGGCTTTGGGCCCATGGGCCAATCCGCACACAAACAACCCTCCGGAGGCAAAGTCTACAGGCCTCAGCTTTGCGTGCGCCTCCATAAAGAAACCATCCTGATTCATAGCCACCTTAAAGAGCTGTGCAAATGCGCTATTATCATCCCGGGGCACAATAGCCGAAGCCAAGGTTACCATATCGGTATCTATTACTACGGGCCTTTTGATTACCTGATCGGTAACGGTCACCCTGAGTCTACCATCCTCTTTTTCAACCGAGGCTTTATCGTCCAATTCATAACGGATAAACCGCACTCCTTTCAATCGTGCCTCTCTGTACAGATCCTCCCTTTCTCCGTAGGTTCTTATGTCCCTATAGAGTATATAAATATTCATGCCAGGGTTTAATTCCTTGAGGGTCAACGCACTTTGGATGGAATGAGTGCAGCAGACCTTGCTGCAATAGGGTCTGTCCGGCTCTCTGGAGCCAACACACTGGATAAAAATAGCAGTATTTACCTTTTTGAACCTGTCAGGATTTTGCATAATTTCCTGATCCAGATCCAGGGACAGCAAGATATTGGGATCTTCTCCATACAAATACTCTTCAGGCTGGTAACTATCCCCCCCATTGGCTATAATCGCTGCACCATAGCTCACCTCTGTCTCTGTGCCCAGGGCATTGGCCAATTTGCATTTAAAATTTCCTAAAGTGCCACTAACTTCCTTGACCTCGGTCTGTAAACGCACATCAATCAGAGGATGTTCGCTAACCCTTTCTATCAATTCCTCAACATGAGGCCCCACCTTTTCATTCTTCCATGTTGTACGCAACCTAAGGGCCTGCCCCCCCAGTCTATCCTCCTTCTCAACCAAATAGGTCTTAAACCCTTGTTTGGCCAATCCAAAGGCTGCTGTCATCCCTGCTACACCACCCCCGACTACCAGAGCTTCCTGACACACCGGCTGGGGGATTTCATAAAGCTGCTCCAGTGTAGCCGCCCGTGCTATTGCCATGCGCACGAGATCCTTTGCCTTTTCCGTAGCCTTTTCCGGTTCCCCCATGTGAACCCACGTGCATTGATCCCGGATATTGGCCATCTCAAACAGATACTGGTTAAGACCAGCTTCCCTGCATGTCTCCCTGAATAACACCTCATGTGTTCTGGGTGTACATGAGGCTACCACCACCCTGTTCAGTTGCCTTTCTACAATGACCTCTTTCATCTTGACTTGCGTATCTTCCGAACAGGTGAACAGGTTAGCTTCTGCATAATCTACATGGGGAAGGGTTTTGGCGTATTCCACAATCGCCGGAACATCAGCTACGCCGCCTATGTTTATGCCGCAATGACAGATAAAGGCACCGATTCTTATCGGTTCATTGCTGACATCTCGCTCAGGCGGATACTCCTTTTTCTTAACCAGGGCCCCTCTTACTTCTGCGAGCTCAGAGGTAGCCGAGGCTGCAGCAGCACTGGCTTGGGTAACGGTATCAGGGATATCCTTGGGCGCCTCAAACACGCCACAGGCATAGACTCCTGGTCTTGATGTTGTAACCGGTTCAAAACTAGTGGTGTCTACAAAATTGTAGTGATCCAGGTCAAGGCCGAGTTTCTGAGCCAAATCAAGGGATTCCTGGGAAATATCGATCCCTACAGATAACACCACTATGTCAAAATCCTCTTGAACCAGTCTTCCCCCGTCATCTGTGTACCTGATCTTGAGGCCTCCGGGCTCATCACCGGGCAGCACATTATTGATCTTTGCCTTTACAAAACGAATCCCTATTTCATCCTTGGCCCGATTGTAGTATCGCTCAAAGTCTTTACCGTGGGTACGGATATCGATATAGAAGATAGCAGTATCCAGTGGTCCGGGGGAATGCTCTTTAGCTATCATAGCCTGCTTTATGGCATAGGTGCAACACACAGCCGAGCAATAGCCTTTATCCCCTACCTGGGTGTTCCTTGACCCAACACACTGGATCCAGGCAATCTTTTCCGGTTCCTTATGATCCGCAGAGGGCCTGACCAAATGACCTTTAAAGGGACCTGAGGCCGAAAGAATTCGCTCGAAATCTAAGCTGGTAATCACATTGGGGTGTTCAGAATAGCCATAGGTATCATGCTGGCTTGGGTCAAACGGGGTAAAACCGGGGGCAACTACAATAGACCCTACTTCGATGGTGTGCTCTCGTGGGATCATGGAATGATCTATAGCATCGGCCAGGCAGGCAGAGACACACTGATAACATTCAGAACATATTCCACATTTCATGCATCGCTGGGCCTCGGCCCTTGCCTCTTCTTCGGTAAATCCCAAAGATATCTCTTTGAAGTTGTCCTCTCGCTCCGCAACCGATATCTTCCGCATAGGTGTCCTGCGTAGATGTGGTTCGCCTTCTGTATCGGGCTTTTCATAGGACCAATCCTGCTCTCTTCCCTCCTTGAGATCTCTCCCATTCAGATAGCGATCAATACTCTCAGCTGCATCTTTCCCACAAGCCACAGCCTCTACCACAGACTTTGGCCCATAAAAGACATCGCCACCGGCAAAGACCCATTCAATAGAAGTCTGCAAGGTGATGGGATCGGCCTCAAGGCCTCTTTTAGCTGATATGCCCTCCTTTTTGGCAAAAGAGAGATCAGCGGCCTGCCCGATGGCAACAATGACCGTATCAGCCTCCATTTCGCTCAGGTCGGTCTCGTCATACTCAGGAGAGAAGACTCCATTTTCATCAAATACGCACGTGCAACACTTGAATTCTATACCTGAGAGGTTTCCATCCTTTTTCAGAAAACGGTTGGGTCCAAGACTGTTGACGATTGTTACCCCCTCCTCAAGGGCCTCTTCAATCTCATAATCCCATGCGGGCATCTCCTCTCGTTTCTCAAGACAGACCAGGGTTATCTCCTGAGCCCCTACACGCTTTGCTGTAAGGGCCACATCGATGGCCACATTCCCTCCCCCAATGACAATCACTCTTTTCCCCACACTAACCTGACTTCCAAGGGCCACGTCCCTCAAAAACTCCATTCCCTTGATCACTCCGGGAAGATCTTCCCCCTCTACATTCAACTTCAGACTGAGATGAAGACCAGTTGCCAGAAACAGGGCCTGATAGCCATCCTTCTTAAGGCTTTCAAGGGTTATATCTTCACCAAAAGTAACCCCTGTGTTGATCTCAATACCCATATCCTGAATCACCTGGATTTCAGCAGCGATAATGTCTCGCGGTAGACGATATTCTGGGATGCCCACAACCATCATGCCACCTGCAACAGGAAGTTTTTCAAAGACGGTCACCTGGTACCCCTCTTTGGTCAGATAATAGGCTGCGGTCAGACCGGCAGGCCCTGAACCGATAATGGCCACTTTTTCGTCTCTTCTTTCCTTCACTTCAGGAACATACCGAGTCTCGCTGGCTAGGTCCAGATCAGCCAAGAACCGATGAAGATACTGCATGGCAATGGGTTCTTCCACATCGCCCCGCGTACAGATCTCCTCGCAGGGGTGATGGCATACGCGGCCGCATATGGCAGGAAAAGGGTGGGCCTCTTTAAAGAGCTCCAAGGCTTCACGATATTTTCCTTGATTTATCAGTGCGATATACCCCTGGACGCTCACATGGGCAGGGCAGGTAGCCTTGCAAGGGGCCGTGCCCCTCTTTTCAATTGCAAATGCGCCGGGCATGGCTTGCGGATAAAGCTTGTAGGCGGCCTTTCGATCGCACAGTCCTTGATCAAACAGGGAAGGTATACTAATAGGGCATGCCTTTTCGCACTCACCGCATGCTGTACACTTTGCCAGATCAACATAGCGAGGCTGTTCCAAGAGTTTTACCTGGAAATGTCCTGGCTCACCAGTGACCTCCACCACCTCCGTCATAGTTAATATCTCGATATTCAGGTGCCGGCCACATTCCACCAGCTTTGGCCCCATGATACACATGGAGCAGTCATTCGTGGGGAACGTCTTATCCAGCTGTGCCATCCTGCCGCCAATGGCGGAGTTTTTTTCCACCAAATAAACCAGGTAGCCAGAATCTGCCAGATCAAGGGAGGCCTGCATCCCGCCGATACCACCCCCAATAATCATAACTGATCCAATCTTATCGTTTGCCATTTCTTCCTCTATTGCCATCTATGTCATTACCTAAAAGAAATATCTCACCGCAAAGGCGCAGAGAACGCCAAGCTCAACAACTTTTTGCTTTCCGCTGATGCCCCCCAGGGGAAAAGGCTTTCCCCTCTGCGCTGAACTCATCCCTTTATCCCGACAAAAACTCCTCCACTCCTGTTATATCAATCTGATTCATTGCTAACCCCAGGGTTTTGGTGTCAATCCCCAGACTCAACCCCACAAGCTGGGTATAGAGGATGGGGGCAATGGAGTGGTTGGTCCCGGGGTTTTTTGCCATCATCATCTTTTGCACGGTATCAAGCTGGAGGTGACAGTAGGGGCAGGAATCACAGATAAACTGGGCACCGGATTGTGTGGCACTCGTAAGCTTTTTTTGGGTTAGCTCCACCGAGAGCGCATCATTGCTTCCAAAAAGGGGGGCACCACAGCACTCGAGCCGTGCCTGCCAGGAGATACTCTCAGCACCGGTTATCTCAACCAGTTTGTCAAAAAGGGTGGGGTTCACCGGATCATCAAAGTGGACCACCTCACTGGGCCTCAAGACATGGCAGCCATAGTGGGTGGCAATCTTTAGTTCTTGATAAGATCTGGTGATTTTCTCTTTAATGGTATCAAGACCGATATCGTGAAAGAGCACTGAGAGGAGGTGTTTGATCTCAGCGTCTCCTCTATATTC
>DAOVRY010000040.1 GCA_030633645.1 Pseudomonadota bacterium
AGACATAATCTATAGAGCTAGGTACATAATCACTTGAAATTATCTGCTGCAATAAAACTGCTTTCATCAGGAGGTTGAAAATGGAGTTATCTGAGAGGGATCCAGAAAAAGTATTAGCGAGATTTGAGTACCCAATTCGCCGCATTGAGAAGGGCTACAACAATCGAACACTCTACGTAAATCTTTCTGATAATACCATTCAAAGCAAACCTGTCTCAGATGAGATGAAGAGGATATTCACCGGTGGAAAGGGGTTTGGCTTGTGGCTTCTGTGGAATGGCACTGGAAAAAACGTCAAATGGAACGATACGGAAAATGAGATCTGCATCGCCTGTGGCCCTCTTGGCGGAACCACGCTCTATCCAGGCAGCGGCAAGAGCATTGTGGTCACCATATCACCGACCACCCAATCAGTCATGGATTCCAACGTGGGTGGGTATTTTGGCCCATATCTCAAATTTGCAGGTTGGGATGCACTGGAGGTCCAGGGCAAGGCCGAAGATGACGTTATCATAGTAATAGATGGTGACAAGGGCATGGTAAGGATAGAAGATGCAGAGGGCCTACCGACCGATACACACCTTCTGGGTGCGGCCCTTGGTGAGCGGTACAATAAAGGGAACCTGAGGTCCATTTCCACCGTGTCAGCGGGCTCAGGGGCGGAGCACACCCTGATGGGGTGCCTGAATTTCTCCTGGTATGACAACGTCCGCAAGACATTTCACTATAAGCAAGCAGGCCGGGGCGGTACTGGCACGGTTTTCCGGGACAAGAAGATTAGAGCCATAGTTGTCAAGTTCTCCAAGATGACCTCAGATATAAACCAGCCCTCTGACTTGGATACACTCAAGAGTGGTGGAAGAACATACACCAAAGAGATCAGAACCCTTGACCCCAAGCAAAACGAGATGGCTAAGATAGGCACAACCCATCTGGTGACTATTATGAACGACTATGATCTGCTTCCCACCACCAATTTTCGATTCGGCAGCCACCGCGATGCACCGAACCTTGGCAAGGAAGTATACCGGAAAAAGTTTCACCCTGGATTCGACGGTTGCTGGATGGGATGTGCGGTGGCCTGTTCACACACGGTGAAGGGTTTTGTTCTGAAAACGGGACCTTACAAAGGGGAGTCCGTCTGGGTCGATGGCCCTGAGTATGAAACAATAGCCGGCTGCGGCTCCAACTGGGGGATATTTGATCCTGATTTCGTGATAGAAGTCAATTTCTATTGTGACACCTACGGGCTGGATACCATCTCCGTTGGTACCTCCGTTGCGTTTGTCATGGAATGCTACGAGATGGGCCTTATAGACGAAAACGTCACTGGCGGTCTGGATCTTCGATTTGGCAACAGGGAAGCCGCTTTGGAAGCAATACACCAAATGGCCAGGGGAGGGGGTTTCGGTGCCATAGTCGGACAGGGTGTAAGGAGGATGAAGGATCTATTTGCAAAGGATTATGGTGCTGATCCTGCTATTTTGCAGGATATCGGAATGGAGTCCAAGGGACTGGAGGTTTCCGAATACGTGACTAAGGAATCCCTTGCGCAGCAGGGAGGTTACGGCCTCACCCTCAAGGGGCCACAGCACGACGAGGCATGGCTCATATTTTTGGACATGGTGAATAACCTCATGCCGACCTTCGAGCAAAAGGCCGAGGCCCTTTGGTGGTTTCCTATGTGGAGGACCTGGTTCGGTCTCAATGGCCTGTGCAAGCTTCCCTGGAATGACATTGTACCTGAGGATAACAAGGCTACTTCAGAACCTGCAAAGGTGATGAAGCATGTACAGTGGTATGCCGAGTTTTTCTCTGCGGTAACCGGCATGGAGGCGACACCTGATGATTTGATAGGAATGAGTGAGAGGGTTTACAACCTTCAGAGGATATTCAATCTGAGGCAGGGGTTCGGCAGGAGAGAGCACGATACACTACCCTATAGGGCGATGGGTCCTGTTACTACTGAGGAGTATGAGTCACGACAGGACCGGTATGACGAGCAGCTCAAAGAACTGAGTATCTTGGATCCTGCCGGAAAGAGCACCGAGCAGAAGATCAAGGCACTGAGGGTATATAGGGAGGGTCAATACGAAAAACTCAAGGATGCTGCCTACAAGCGCCGCGGCTGGACCCCTGACGGGATACCAACGGTTGAAAAGATAAAGGAACTGGGAATAGATTTCCCTGATGTTTTGGAATTGGTATCAAAATATCAGTAGGCAAGCAAAATCGGCACATTCATATTTCTCTCGCCCGCTCAATACCCTGTGCCCTTTATGCGCTCGGTGAGAGATACAAGAATGCCCATGATGGCTGACATCCGATAGCATATGTCACCGAACTTGTGAAACCGTGTACTAAGAGCATACGACAAAGGGCAAACTCACGACACATATATAGAAACAATTCTGAGGAACCCGCTGCCTCCGTGCCAACAAAGGCATCATTCTCAAGCCCGCCTCCTGCCGGCTCACCTTAAGCCCCCTATCGCAAGATATGTTTTTTCTTGACTAAAAGAAACCAAACCTTACAATGATGCGGGTCTAGCTCAAGACAGAGCACTGTGTTCGCACGGTCTACATCAGGGGTTTGGATCTCGTAATCTGCACCATAAGACTCATCTCGAAATAAAGGAGAATAGAGATCATGCTGAAAGAAAAGAAAATCGGCGTCATCGGGACGGGAAATATGGGAGAGGCCCTCATCAGCGGACTCCTCCATTCCCGATCATCCACTCCCGAAAATATTATCTGCTCGGACATTCGCAAGGATAAACTTAAAATAGTAAAGGAGTCATATGGGGTACTCACAAGTGGAAACAATCTCAATGTGGTTAGTGCATCGGAGATAGTTGTCTATGCAGTGAAGCCTCAAATTATGGCCTCGGTACTGAGGGAAACAGCGGCCTCCCTGGATATGTCAAAACTCATTATCTCCATTGCCGCTGGTGTCCCGCTGGCGGCTATAGAGTCGTGCCTCAACAAGGACCTGCGCCTTGTTCGGGTCATGCCCAACATAGCAGCATCCGTTAAGGAGGGCGCTGCAGCCATTGCACCTGGAAAGCATGCGCTCAAGGATGACCTTAAGGTATCCAAGGCCATCTTCGATTCCGTGGGGAGAAGTGTGATTATCGAAGAGGAACTCATGGATGCCATAACTGGGTTGAGCGGTAGTGGCCCCGCTTACCTCTTCTTAATCGTTGATGCCCTGGCCGATGCTGGGGTAAAGATGGGTCTGTCAAGGGAAGATGCTCTTTTGCTCTCAACCCAAACGGTTTTGGGCGCTGCAAAACTATTGATGGAGACAAATGAACACCCAGGCAAATTAAAGGACAGGGTCACTTCACCTGGAGGAACCGCCATTGCCGGCCTTCATACCTTAGAGCAAGGAGGGCTTCGAACGACCCTTATTAATGCCGTGGAGGCTGCGACCAAGAGATCCAAGGAACTGGGAGAGATAATGATCAGGAACTTTTCGGAGGAATAGCGGATACGTATTGAAAGCCCTGAATGCATTTGAAATCCTATCTAGATGTCTTCCTAAGGGGAAAACTGAATAATTGGGTCGTGAGGCAGAATTGTGGCAGAAATAAAAAGCACGCTTGACCTGGTTCTTGAAAAAACCAGAGATCTTACCCTGACCAGGAAGGAAAAACGCAACCTTGAAAGAGAGGAACTGGATAAGAAGGTCCAGCAGATCGTGAATAGATATTTGGATAATTTCTTTCCTTTGACCAGACTCAGGGAAGAGGTGGAAGGCATAGACAGCAAAGAGGCTGATCTTCCGTATAGGCTTCTCACAAAACATCTTGTAGGGCATTTCAGCCTGGATACTGATAACAGTGCGATTGTGTCTGCCCTCAGTGAAGTCGTTGGTCTTGACACTACCCCTCTTACTACTCTCCTGAGAGAATACCAGGCGGAGAAGGAAGAGGCCGAGAGGTCTTATACAGAGGAGGCTCTCCTTGCCTTGAAAAAGAAGGGTGTGTCCGGGTCTGCTGTGGTGCCCAATCTGAACCGGATCCCAGAGTGGAACCAGTTCTTGAAAGGTCTATCTCAGAGATACCAGGAGCTGCTTGAAAAAATAGTTGATGATTAGAAGGCTAAACTTCTCATGCTAAGCAGAGCATTCTATTGTTTGCATTGGACATAACTGAGAGGGGTATAGGATGGGCATGAGGTCTTTTCTTCTGTTCCGAGGCTCCCAGCCTGGTCTTTTCTACGACTTATCAACGGGGGATTCTTTGCCCCCTCCGCATTCTCTCCCGACAAGTCGGGAGAGAATGCGGCTTCCCCCACTGATAAGTCGTGAAAAGGACAGCGGCCTCCGACTCGGCCGAGCTCGTCGCGGGCCACCAGCCCTATAGAGTAAGTGACTCATTGCTACTATGCTTGATGCCGAGCACCACTTTGTTAACGGAGCCAGATGGATCGCCAGTTCCGTACTCAACAGGGCAAGTCACAACAGAAAAGACCTCATGCCCCTCCCGATACTGCAAACTATTCGATGCTCTCAGTAGAGGTTAGGTATGAGCCATCAGGTTAGATAAAGAGAAGGAGTGTTGTTTGATTAGTTCAATAAACCAAAATACATCTCTTCCACCAGGGAAAAATTTCTCGTCACCTCATCTTTCCCTTCGATGATGTTACCGTGTCCGGGAAGCAGCAGCTCAATGTCGAGAGAGGATAGTCGCTTGATACTCTCTTTTAATTGTGTCCCACTGCCACCAGGTAAATCGGTGCGTCCCAGTCCCTGTTCAAAGATAACATCACCTGCAAAGAGGGCTTTCTGGGAAGGCCAGTACAGGCAGATTGAGCCAGGGGAGTGGCCTGGTGTGCGGAGGATCTGGAGCTCGGTAGTACCTGCTTTTAGTGTGCCTTCGGTCAAAAGGAGGTCAGGCTCCAGACGAAAACCAAAAAGGTGTGCAGCTTTTTCCTGAAAATAGCGGTACTCCATTTCTCCCATTGTTAGCATAGTTGACGGGGATGAAAAGGATTGGAGCGCTTCTATATGATCGGGGTGGCCGTGGGTACCAACTACCAGGTCAATGTCCTCCGGTCGAATGCTCATCGAGTCCAGTGAGTTCAATAGCTCAGACAAGAGATGTTGATGGCCAGGATCAATGAGGATCTTGAAGGATCCATCTATGAGATAGCTGTTGCAGTTATTTTCTGTCAGTACCTGCCAGGGGAAGGCATATAAGTTATCACTGAGGCGCATACCATGTACCTCTCATTTTTGGGATGAAAACAGTCTGTGATTACGATATACTACTTTAAGATGACAGTTTATCGAAAAATATGCTGACCTGCACTATATTTTTTTGGGAAGCGTGAGAGTCATTTTACATTTGCAGGAGGTACCAGGTGCCAATCTATGAATATCTGTGCCAGGTATGCGGCAG
The DNA here is from genome assembly GCA_030633645.1 of Pseudomonadota bacterium. GTDB lineage: Bacteria > Desulfobacterota > DSM-4660 > Desulfatiglandales > B25-G16 > JADFWK01. Next base: position 5,408 of record DAOVRY010000040.1, read on the forward strand.
AGAGTTTCAGTACCTGGTGTTAAAGAAAGAGGATGAGGATAGCCTAGCGTGTCCTGGTTGCAAGGGGCGCACTTTGAAGCGATTGGTTTCAAGGGTTGCCTACCACGTTTCAGATCAGGACCGACTCGCAGCATTTGACCCGGATGCTCCCAGAGATGATGCATTCTATAAAGACACCAGCAACATCGGGCTTCATGCAAAAAAGAGAGCGCAGCAAATGGGTGTTGATCTAGGGTCTGGTTTTGAGGCAAAGTTAGACAGGCTCCGTACAGACCCGGGAAAGGTCTTTGATGATACTGAATAGGACTGTTATTACTTTGTATATTCCACTCCTCATTCTTAGGTAGTCACTATTTCGGGGTTGGAAAAAGCAGGGAACATTCCGGTTGAGTCAAACGGTTGCGGTCGCCTGCCCGCCATTGCTTCACTCAGGCGTTAGCAGGCGGGCGCAACCCTGGCCCAGACCTGGCTTTGCTATCTTTCGATACTTGCCAATCAAATGAGGCTGCTTTGTTACGTTACTATATATGCCGCATAATTCGCGCCAGGGCGGGCCGAAGAACGAATAACTAATGGCAGAAAAGTCAAACAACGATATCCTTAGAATTATCAACCAGATGTGAGCACCACCGTTTTTTTTGGATTTGCAAATCTCCGATGGAGAGAAGCAAGGGGAACGTATGGAAAGAACGAGAATTTTTGTTACACGGAAGATACCTGCGGCAGGGTTAACGAGACTACAAGAGTGTTTTGACGTGGAGGTCTCCCCCCTTGATCGCAATCTAACCCCGGCTGAGATAATAGAGATGGCAGCCAGTGCTCAAGGGATGGTCAGTATAGCCACTGACACTATTGATAGAGATCTCATCGACCGCCTCACGGACATAAAGATAATAGCAAACTATGCCGTAGGCTTTGATAATATAGATATTGAATATGCCAGGCAAAAAGGTATTCCGGTCACCAATACGCCTGATGTGTTGACCCAGGCGACGGCTGATATTGCCACGGCTCTTATTCTCTGTGTAGCAAGACGTATTGTTGAAGGTGATAAGTTGGTCAGGAAGGGAGGGTTCAAGGGGTTCTATCCGATGTTCTTTTTGGGCGTTGAATTGGAAAACAAGACACTCGGGATCTATGGGATGGGCCGGATTGGACAGGCTGTGGCAAAAAAGGCTATTAGGTTTGGTCTAAAGGTCATTTACCATGACAAGATATTACATGAAGAAGACCCCCTTGGTTTCCCTGCCCGGTATGTATCCTTTGAAGAGCTCTTGAGAGAATCTGACTTTATTTCTATTCATGCACCACTCACACCAGAGACCCACCATAGATTTACGAAAAATGAATTTAGGAAGATGAAAAAT
>DAOVRY010000215.1 GCA_030633645.1 Pseudomonadota bacterium
AATCAGGAGATATGCACAGATATAAAAACCACGCCCAAGTAGGAATGGGTGAGGTTCTATTCTGGGCTTCTTTTCTATCCCTGCAGAGAGAAACTGCTCTATGTCTTCGTGGCTTATCCTAGGCGGCTCTGATCAGAGATCCCTCTAGGCAGCGCCTACCAAATTGTTATGGTCCAATACGGTGCAGGATGCAAGCCCCGTAATTAGTCCGAAATGATAAAAAGAGATTCGATGCTATGAAGCAGGGGTTGATAAGCAAAAGTAAGTTCTCCTGATTCTCTATCGAAAAGCAAGATTTGTCTCATTTCTCATTGATGAAAAGGTCCTTCTCAGCAAGAATTTTTTCTAATATCAATGTAGCGGAAATTCTGAATAAGGTAATGTACCCAAAATCCTCATCTATGTATGGGAGAGGTTTTTTGTGCCCCCATTCCCTATGTGTATTGAGGGAAGGTACCTAAAAAACGGCAGGTTTTTCCTTGACAATCTAGGTACAGGATACTAATAGACTCCTGAATCAATTCAAGAGATGCTGAGAAAAAATATCTGAATGAAAGTGTAGGGGAAGGTCATGGGAAGAATTAACGTAACTATTGACGGTACCAAGGTTACAGCTGATAAAGGCACCACGGTCCTACAGGCGGCTCGGAGTGCTGGTATCTATATTCCGGCACTGTGTTCTCACCCTCATTTGCCCTCATCACGGCAGGTAGAGCCCTTCGAGGTTGTGTACAGGGGTAAAGAGGAATATAAAAACGACAAATCGGCAAATGAGTTTGAGGGTTGTCAGCTCTGTTTAGTCCAAATAGATGGTATGGAAGGCCTTCCCACCGCCTGCACCACTGAGATTGCGGAGGGTATGGTTGTTCACACCAATACCCCTGAAATACAGCAAAAGCGCAGGGAGAATCTAAAACCTATCATTAGTGAACATCCAAACGTGTGCCTTGTCTGTGATCGAAAAGAGGATTGCGATCCATTTAGGGGTAGTATACGCAAGGCCGCAGTAATAACCGGTTGTGAATTTTGCCCCAGCAATTTGAGGTGCGAGTTGCAGGAAGTTGCTGCCTACATTGGGATAGACGAATCAACACCTCCTTACGAATATGAAGGCCTCCCCGCAGTTAAGAGCGACCCGTTCTTTGAGCGTAACTACAATCTCTGTATTGCCTGCACCAGGTGCGTGAGGGCATGTCAGGATGTAAGGGGTAATAGTGCTATTGGTCTTGTTTTTCAAGATGGCAAGGCAATAGTGGGAAGCAAAGCAGTTACCTTAGAAGAATCTGGATGTCAATTCTGTGGCGCCTGTGTTGACGTTTGCCCTACAGGAGCATTAACTGAGTGGGTTAACAAATGGGAGGGAGTTGCTGAGAGACAGGTGGTATCAACCTGTCCCTATTGCGTCGTCGGCTGTCAACTGGAGCTCCAGATTAAGAAAGACAGGCTCATCGGGGCTGTCCCAAAAGGGGATGGTACGCCAAATAAAGGGCAGGCGTGTGTGAAAGGTAAGTTTGGTATCGTTGAATATGTTCACCATCCTGAAAGACTTAAGGTTCCTCTCATCAGGAAAAACGGGTCCTTTCAGGAGGCGTCCTGGGACGAGGCACTTGAGTTGGTTGCTGAGAGGTTAGGGAGTTTCTCTTCCAGTGAGATTGCGGTGATTTCTTCGGCCAAGTGCACGAATGAAGAGAACTATGTTGCCCAAAAGCTTACACGGGCCGTGCTTGGGACGAACAACATTGACCACTGTGCACGGCTCTGCCACGCTTCAACGGTGGCCGGGCTGGCCGCCACTTTTGGAGCCGGCGCAATGACTAATAGCATGGATGAAATTGTGCATGCCAAATGCATCCTGGCAATAGGCACAAATACAACAAAGGCCCATCCGGTGATCGGTATGTGGGTAGAGAAGGCAGCCCGCAATGGGGCAAAGCTCATTGTGGCAAATCCAAGGGAGATAGAATTGGTAAGCCATGCTAACCTCTGGCTTCAGCAGAATCCTGGCAGCGATGTAGAGCTTCTTATGGGAATGATGAGGGTTATCGTGGATGAAGATCTCCTTGATAGAGCTTTTGTTGAAGAGCGGTGCGAGAACTTCGATGCCTTCAGGGATTCCCTTAAGGAATTTGACCTGAGAAAGGTGACGGAGATTACCGGGGTTCCAAAAGGCAAGATAGTTGAGGCAGCACGGATATATGCCACTGATAAGCCTTCCACGATTCTCTATGCAATGGGTATCACTCAGCACACTCACGGTACCGACAATGTGATAGCCGTAGCAAACCTGGCCATGCTCACCGGGAATGTCGGGAAACCATCTACCGGCGTAAACCCTTTAAGGGGCCAGAACAATGTTCAGGGTGCATGTGATTTAGGGGCTCTCCCGAACGTATTTACCGGCTATCAGGTGGTAGTGAATAAGGACATACGGAAAAAATTTGAAACCGCGTGGGGCTCCTACCTGCCAAGTGAAGCCGGGCTTACCCTGCTTGAAATGCTGGAGGCGGCTCGCAAAAAGGAGATAAGGGCCCTGTATCTTATCGGTGAGAATCCCGTGTTGAGCGATCCTGATGCAAGTCATGTCCAGGAATCTTTGGAAGCGCTTGATCTCTTTGTGGCTCAGGATATTTTCATGTCCGAGACTGCCCAGTTGGCTGATGTGATTCTGCCTGGTGCGACGTTTGCCGAGAAGGAAGGAACCTTTACCAATACGGATAGAAGGGTGCAGAGGGTGAGAAAGGCTATCGAGCCCATTGGAAACTCTAAGCCTGATTGGTGGATTATCTGCCAGATCGGGCAAAGGATGGGCGGTAAGGGTTTTGATTTTGAGGACCCCTCTCAGATCATGAAGGAGATTGCCGAACTGACCCCAAGCTATGGCGGTATCAGTTTTGAGCGGTTGGAGGATGGTGGGATTCAGTGGCCCTGCCCCACCAAAGATCATCCAGGCACGCCTATTTTGCATACTGAGAAATTTAGCAGGGGCAAAGGCCAATTCATACCCCTTACCTACAAGCCACCAGCAGAACTCCCTGATGATGAATATCCTCTGCTTCTTACGACTGAGAGAAGCAGGTACCATTTCCATACGGGCACTATGACACGAAAGGTTAAGGGGCTCACTGCATTGGATGGCGAAGGCATGGTAGAGATGAGCCCAAAGGATGCATCACTATTGGGTATAGGCGATGGGGAGATGGTAAGGGTTACATCCCGGAGGGGAGCTGTTACCGCAAAAACAAAAATCACAGAAGTTACACCTGCGGGGGTTGTGAGCATGAACTTCCACTTTGCAGAAAGCCCAACCAATCAATTAACCAACCCAGCTCTTGACCCCGTGGCTAAAATACCTGAATTCAAGGTATGTGCAGTGAGGATTGAAAAGAGTCAGGAATAGTTTTGTCAGGAGGTGTAAATTGTATAAAATACTAGCAAAGGAAGAGTTAGTACCCAACATACATTTGATTAACGTTGAGGCCCAGGC
>DAOVRY010000140.1 GCA_030633645.1 Pseudomonadota bacterium
CACTTTCAAACCAGTGCGGCCTAACGTTACTTTCTCAAATCCCATTTTTCCTCCCCATCACATGAGCATTACTTCATCAAGCTCCTGGTAGCATCTGCCTGAATGGGCTGATGAGATGTTCTTGTATTAACGTGATTTTTGGCAATTGTATTTTGTCGCTGCACGCGGCTGCATATGAGCCTGGGAGCGGAACCCCTGCCAAAATAGCCAGAATTGAGACAAGGACCATCCAAGACCACGGAGATGCAAACATTCAAGGTTGTGGAAGATGCCGATCCACAAATTCGCGGATAACGGTGAGATATTCAGGTTTCAGACTTGAACTGCTGTGATCGGTATCTTTGGCAATGAATACCTCCGCGCGACCTGCTGGAAAACTGTTCTTCAGGCTCCTGGCATGATGAGGTGGAAAATTCTGGTCCTTTTCCCCGTGAATGATCAATACAGGCAGATCAATGCCCGAGGCAAGCTTTGTAGGGCTGATTGAATCCAGGCCATGCCTATAGAAAACGTCCATCCACCAAACCACCATACGTGCAAAGAACATTCCGAACACACGGTTGTAGCCGCGGTAGAGACTGAGAAGTGCCTCTTTGGTATTGGCGTAACATCCTTCCAGGAAAAGAAGCTTGATTCGCCGAGGGTTCCGATTTGCTTCAATGACAGCCGCAACCGCACCGACAGAGTGTCCGTAAAGAAGAACAGGCTTTTTCACCCAGTCTAGTACCGTGCCAATGTCCTCGGCAAAGCGGGGAGCATTCATAAAGCGGTGAGGGCTTGAGCGGCCATGGTCACGGGCACTATGCATGACCGTGGTGAATCCCATTTTACCGAATATCCTGGCCCTGCCCACCATCCGGTCCCGGTTTCTGCTCCACCCATGGGCCAAAACAACAATACCCCGTGACCGACCTTCAGGTTCAACACGCCAGACTTCAAGCGAGCCACCATCTGCTGCAGGGATTCGGGTATCTATTACCGTACCCCAATCGGGCATGTCGTGCACCGGTTTTCGAGGCACCTGATGAACCAGATAGGCAAAGTACAAGGTCAGAAGCACATAGATGATACCTCCTCCACTGAGTACATAGATCACTATCATTTCGATTTCGGCTTCCCTCTGATATATCGGTCTGGGCCTTAAAGCGGTGTGCACCTCAGATGGGCTTTTGCCTCTTCTACGATATGCCAACAGGTTGAGTTGGCTATTTTCTGTTTTGTCTCCTTCCGTGATTGATGCCCATCGTCAATGATCAAAAACCCATCGCTTTTAGTGATTCGATGTAGTTCTCTGAGAAATGAAACAGGATCTTTAATCATATGGAACATATCCAGTGCATATATTGCATCTGCAGTACGGTCGTTTATATCGCAGAGGTATCCATCGACCAAAACTGGTTCAACGTTCTGCAAATTGTATTTTTCAATCTTCTTTTTTACTGATTCTATTGCTAACTCATGGATATCCACGGCATAGACTTTGCCGTTTTTGCCTACTAATCGAGAAAATCGCTCAACATACCTACCTGGACCACAACCATAGTCTACCACCGTAAAACCTTCCTTGATGCCAAACCTGCTGATGCGCCTTTCAAAGGGATAAAATAGATCCATAATCTTAAAGATAGTCGACATTGCTTTAAATACCATATTTGGCATTCGTTCCATCTCGTTTCCACAAAGAAATTGTTTCAGTCTCATACAGCCTCCATGGTGTCGGTTTGAGTTTTCACCGGTGGCTCTTTGAGGTTGCAAGCACTAAATTGCACCGATTGCAAGCAAGCCGTCAGTTGTGTTCGCTCCTTTTAGCCAAGGCAAGGCGAAGCGTCTGGATACCTAGATTTGATCTATGGTGTACCCGATGGGCTGGCGATCTTCGAAGTTGATGCACTGATGAGGGTAAGGGAAATAGAGCCAATCAAGCAATCTTTATTACCGCATTTCCTTTTATCTTTCCATGCTTAACAAGGGGAAGGATATCGGCCAGTTTTTCGAAAGGAAAGGTTTCTATCTGGGCTTTGATTTTCATCTCTCCGGCAATTCTCAGGAACTCTCTCCCATCGTCCCTGGATATGTGGGCCAAGGATTTTATTGATCGTTCGTGCCATATGAGATTGTAGTCTTTGATTTCTATAGGTGTCATGTACACGGGAGCCAGGATTAGACGAGCGTTACTGTCCAGCTGCGACAGGGCAAATTCTACCAGATTGCCTGCCGGGGGAAAGATGATCCCTGCGTCCAAGAGGGCAGGTGGCTTGTCTTCGTAACTGCCAACCCAGTCTGCACCGAGTTCCCTTGCCACATCCCTGTTTTTTTGGCTCCTGGTTATTGCGTATACCTCTATGCCTAAATATTTGGCCACCTGGAGCGTATAGGCAGCGGTGGGGCCAAAACCATAAAGACCAACTCTTTCACCCCTGTGTGCCTCCGTAAGTCTCAATGCTCTGTAACCAGCGATCCCAGGGCACATGAGCGGGGCAAGCTCTTCAAAGGAGAGATTCTCTGTCAGGTGAAAGGCGAAATGCTCGTCCAGCACTGCGTATTCGGCGTATCCGCCGTGTGCATCCCAGCCGGTAAAAGTTGCCTGAGAACAGAGGTTTTCTTTGCCTGACAAGCAAAACTTACATTTGCCACATGCATGGTTCAGCCAGGCAACCCCTGACCGATCCCCAGGTTTAAAGGATTTCACACCCTTACCTACCTTATCAACGATGCCAACAATTTCGTGGCCAAGGATCACAGGAGCCCTTTTTAACGGGAGATCTCCTTCAGCGATGTGTATATCGGTTCTGCAGATTCCGCATGCATGAACCTTTATCCGTATCTCACGATCAGAGGGATCAGGGGTTGGTATCTCTTCAAACCTCAGGGGCATATCTTCAATCTTTGCCTGTTTTTCCAAGAGCCATGCTTTCATATCTTTGCCCTATACATGGTAAATACTTTCATATATGTTTTTACTGATGTCTTCAAAATTCTCACGGCAATATCGTATCGCTTCCGGGAGGTAGTTCATGATATCGCCGGCTATTATTCCATCTGCCCCTATGTCTCTCATTGCAAGGTCTCCAGCCAGGCCATGGATAAATACACCCATCCTTGTGCTATCTTCAATTGATAGTCCGAGACCAAACATGGCTGCAATGGTACCGACAAGGACATCTCCGCTGCCAGCAGTGGCCATTCCAGGGTTTCCGCTCATATTGATGAAGACCTGTTCATCAGGATAACCAATGAGTGTGTGTGCTCCCTTTAATATTATGAAGGCCCCTAATTCCTTGCATGCCTTGAACAGGAGGGGAATCTTGTTTTTCTGGATCTCTCCTATGTCTGTTTTTATGATCCGTGACATCTCACCAAAATGAGGGCTCAGTATTGTCTGTTCTTTCCTCTTTTTGATGATGCCAATATCCTGAGAAATGGCCGTGATACCATCACCATCTATCACCAGGGGTTTCTTGATCTCCTGTGCGAGCTCTCTCACCAATTGCTGAGTTTCCTTATGCAAGGATAGTCCTGGGCCCATAATGACCATGTCAACTCGGTCTGAGAACTCTAAGAGCTGATTCTTTGCCTTGAGGGACAAGGCGCCATTATCGGTTTGCTTTTGTGGGGCAAACACGATCTCGCTTCCCTTAGTGGCCAGGAAATTTGTTATTGACTCAGGCGAGGCGAGATAGGAGAGCCCTCCGCCTGCCTTAAGGAAGGAGAGAGCAGAAAAATAAGGGGCACCGAGATAATTTGAGGACCCTGCAATAAAGAGAATCTTGCCATAACTGCCCTTGTGGGTGTCCTCCCCTCTTTCTGGAATTGGCAAAGGATCATTTGTTTCTACCCTTATCGTATCGGCGTTGTAATGGGAAGGAGGAAAAGAGATATGGGTAACATAGAGCTTTCCGCAAAGATCGAAGCCCGGAAAAAGGAGATTTCCCCGTTTTGGTAATCCGAAGGTTACGGTATAGTGTGCCCTGACAGCACATCCCATAACCTGGCCAGTGTCACCATTTACGCCTGAGGGGATATCAATGCTGAATACTGTTTTCTGGCTCTGATTGATCAACTCAATTACCTCTCGATAGGTGCCCCCCACATCCCTCACAAGACCCGTTCCAAATACCGCATCAATGATTGCATCACAGTCAGACACAGAAATGTGTGCCTGTTCTACCGAGCTGAACTCGTGGATATCAATGGGTAGGGCAGAAATCATGTCAAAATTGTCTCTTGCGCACCCCGTTAATTTTCCCTTATCCCCCAAGAGAAATACCTTGACCTGGCCCCCATTTGAGTGGAGCTTTCTCGC
>DAOVRY010000150.1 GCA_030633645.1 Pseudomonadota bacterium
AACAGAGCATGGAGATGTCTTTTTTTGTTATGCCCTCATAAATGCACAGGAGTGGCCCTGATAATCGGGATTTGATAGGCGGAGCTTATAATAGTATTGTCAAGTTGCAATAAATCCCGATTATCTGGGCCCAAGCACGGGACCTTGTTTAAAGGGCATAAAGCAAAAAAAGACTTCTCCATGCTCACCGTGACGTTTCTTTCATGTATAACCCTGGAGCGAAGCGCCGGGGTCAATTGCTGAATAGTTACAAAAAAAGTACATTGGGGTTTGAGTTTTGCGTGTTTGTAAGCGGCAAAAGCAGAGATTGTTGTCTGATATTTACACGGCCCGCATCGTTATGCGCACACCCATTGCCCAGAGTGCAGTAAAGTCTTCTTTCAAAGACGGGAATAATTGGAAAAAGACGGTTGTATGTCAAGTACATATCGTAGCAGGGCCTTTTCTTAGCCAGCGCTATTGGTATTGAGCAAATCTCTTGTGAGACAACCTCAAAGGCAATTCAAAATACAAATGCTCAAACACCATTTTTGCGGGCAGGGCTTAATGGAACAAGATTCACACAAAAGAATTGGTCCAAAAACCGATTGCGCCACCTATATTGCATCACTCATTAAAATCCTTACCGATTAGCATCTTGGCTTTCTAAAATAGAGAGCCCGACTAAATAGACACCCTTAAATCGACCTCTTTCGTCTCTGGTGATGTGCTTGATCTCTGTTTTGAAGAATTCTGCAGACTTTGATGCTTCAGTCGTGTAGTATTTTAGATTTAATACGTCACCAACCTTCATGTGATTTAGCAGATCTGAATCTTCCTTTACTAACACACAAATACCCTTTGATGACATATCCCAGATCTTGAATTGATACACGAAGGCACAGTCAGGCAGTGAAAATTCTACGCTATAATATTGATCTATAATGCGCCTGGGCTCAGATCTTCTCTCTATGAGGTCATTTGTCATAAACTATGCTTTTTCCACAAGTAGTTGACTCTTGCACAAAAAAACCTAATCTCTAAGCAGAGAAACGGGGTCCTGTGGCGTGGCGCCATAACTCCATTGGAAAAGGTTAAGACCAAATCCGTTCATGAGCCAGCCCATGGATAGCTCTTGTTCTGCTTGTGAGCCCGAGTCACCTTTCATCTCAGAGACCGGAGCGGAAAAAATCTGTGGTTTTACTTCCCATAACAGTTAAGGCCTATGAATTTCTTTCGATAAGACTCTAGGAGAGGCGTCAATTTTCTTTTCGGAATTGTAGTGTTTCGTAGTCTCTCCTTAATCTCTGTATCGCTGAGCACAACATGTAACTTCCTGTTTGGAATATTGATCTCCACAATATCCCCATCTCTGATGGCACCAATCGCCCCGCCATTATAAGCCTCCATTTCAACATGACCAATACATGGTCCTGTAGTTGCACCTGAAAATCTCCCGTCGGTGATGAGAGCGACCCTGGTATACCCAGCCCCCTTGAGAGCGTCAGTTGGTGTCAACATTTCAGGCATTCCAGGTGCCCCTGATGGCCCCTGAAAAGGTAGAACTACGACATCTCCTTGAGCAATTCTCTTCGCTTCAATTGCATCGAGTAGCTCCCTTTCCGTATAGAAGATCCGAGCAGGCCCTGAATGGACCATCATTTCTTTTTCAACAGCAGTTCGTTTTATTACAGAGCTATTCGCAATATTTCCTCTTAACACTGCTACGCCCCCTTCAGAAGAGTATGCATTCTCCAGGGTTCTGACAATATCGTCATCCAATACTCTCCCTTGCTCAGCTATCTGCTTAATTGGCTTTCCATTTACCGTTGGGCAATCCTTTAGCATATCTTTCAGTCGACTAAGAACCCCTGGAATTCCTCCCGCCTTGTCAATGTCTGCCATCTCGTTCGTTCCCGCAGGGATTATCGCGCATAAATTCGGTGTTTCCCTTGAAATAGTATCAAACATCTCCACATCAATGTCTACGCCAGCTTCTCTTGCTATTGCTGGAATGTGTAGAACTGAATTTGTTGAGCCACCCATTGCCATATCAACTCTAATAGCATTTTCGAAAGCCTCTTTGGTCATAATATCCCGAGGCTTTATATCCCTTTTAACCAATTCCACAATTCTTCTTCCTGATTCGTAGGCCTGTTTTCTCTTGAGGGGATCTATTGCCAAGGTTGTTGAACATGTGGTTAGCGACATGCCCAATACCTCAGTCACAACTGCCATGGTGTTTGCCGTATACAGACCCACGCATGATCCTGCACCGCAGATCATCCACGGAAGTAATTCTTCGGCCTCTGCTCCTGTCATTTTACCGCTCTTAACTTGGCCAACGAGACCAAAGCCTTCAACAGGATGGTGCTTTTTTCCCTCAATAATATTTGCCTTCATTGGTCCGCCCGTAAGGATAATCGCAGGGATGTTCAATCTCCCAGCTGCCATGAGCATTCCGGGAGTAATCTTATCGCAGTTCGTAACACCAACCCAACCATCTAGGGAGTGGGATAAGGTCATGATTTCGATGTTATCTGCAATATGTTCTCTGCTCGGAAGGCTGAGCCTCATTTCCACAAACATAGCAACGCCATCACAAACACCAGGAACGCCCCATTCCAGGGGAACCCCCCCGGCATCTCTAACCCCTCTCTTTACTTCCTGGGTAAGCTCATTTAGGTGAATATGACCAGGAATAATATTATTATAACTATCTGCAACACCAATAAATGGTTTATCCAGGTCAAAATCTTCCGCTTTCAAGCCCGCGGATCGTAACAATGCTCGGTGCGGCAGGGTCTCAATATTTTTCTTTAAAATATTCGAACGCACTATATCACCCCCTAAGAAAGTGATTTAATAAAAAAACATTTTTTCAATAGCAACTTCCAAACCAGCTAAAAGAGAAAAATATAAAAGAATTTTAAGCTTGACAACTCAATTTGATATTCATAATTGAATATCAGTCTAATTTATGATAGTCAAAATAAATCCTATCAGGCCTTCCCGAGGGCAGTAATATCTTTGGAAAGGAAATAACAAAAAGGTCCCTCCTTCCCTGGAAGGACCTTTCTTATGGAGGTGACTATGGAAAGGAAAAAGGTGACCATTGCTGACTTAATGGCCAAAAAAGAATCTGGAAAAAAGATAACCATGCTAACTGCCTATGATTATCCAACTGCCCAGATGGTAGACCAGGCAGAGATTGACACCATCTTGGTTGGAGATTCCCTGGGAATGGTGGTGCTTGGATATACCTCCACCGTACCGGTAAGCATGGAAGAGATGATCCACCACACAAAAGCGGTAACCAGGGGTACTACCTACGCATTTGTGATAGGGGATATGCCGTTTATGTCCTACCAGACAGGTGTTGAGAGGGCCATTGAAAATGCTGGCCGCTTTATGAAAGAGGGGGAATCTGATGCGGTGAAGCTCGAGGGCGGCACCGAGGTGGCCCCCGTAGTTAGGGCAATTGTTACCGCAGGCATTCCGGTGTGTGCCCATATCGGGCTCACCCCCCAAACAGCAACCAAGTTAAGCGGCTTCAAGGTTCAGGGAAAGGATGCGGATAGCGCACAAAATCTAATCAAATCTGCGAAAGACTTGGAAGAAGCAGGGGCATTTATGGTTGTTATGGAGTGCATTCCGGATATCTTGGCCTCAAGGATTACCAAGGAACTGAGTATCCCCACCATAGGAATTGGTGCGGGCAAGGATTGCGATGGTCAGGTCCTTGTGTATCATGACACAGTCGGGCTTTTTGAGCGTTTTACCCCAAAATTCGTAAAGCAATATATCAAGCTAGGGCCAATGATCATTGATGCCTTGAAAGAGTATAAAAAGGAGGTTGAAGAAGGGGTATTCCCTGGAGAAGAACATACCTTTAAGATGAGCAAAGAGGAGGCGGAAAAGATGTAGATATCCAATGGGACCTCCTCTCACAAAATCAGTTAACCCTAAACAGGTTGTTGCCCGAACGGAAACCCTTTGAGCGGTCATTAAATCCTTTTTTGCAAACAAATCTTGGCGAAGTGGAAGATAAGCGATGTCAACTGGCTGCGCCCTAAAGCAGGGTAACGGCAAAGTCCAGGGTATGGGTATCTTTTTTTTGGTTATGCCCTATAACATGGCCCCTTACTGGGTCGATTCAAAATGGTTTATTGAGCCCTAAGCCTTAGAATCATAGGCTCCATCTATATAAACCATTTTGAAACGCCCACT
>DAOVRY010000283.1 GCA_030633645.1 Pseudomonadota bacterium
GGAGCGGCCCTTTAATACCCGGGTTACAAAAAGCTCCATCCTTACGTGCCCGCCAACCCTCTCTGTATAGGCAATACCAAAAAATACCACGCCCGCCATGATCAATTCAACAATCTCCACATGCCCGGGCACCGGGGAATTGAAGAGGTAACGACCCACAATCTCAGTGGTGGCAAAGAACATGAGAAACATAATGATAAATACAGAGGCCAGGTTCAGCCAGTCCTCTATATGTCTTATGTTTCCATCTATTACACGAAGAAGAGAGGACCTCTTCCAGGCAGGGATCTGGCCGTTACCCAATTGAGTATTTTCTGCCATACAGTTTTTTTCTCCTTAGCCTTAATAAAACCTACCTACCATAGGTGTACCCTGCTGGGGGTATTTCCATCTTCCCCAGCAAGGTATAAGTATAAGAACCTTAATGGCCGGTAAGTTCTTTTCTCTTTTTCAGGTAATAGTTGAGGACATCTTTTCCTGGCAGGCCTTGTTTTTCCATTCTCTTTACCCATCTTTCATAGATTGCCTCAGCCTTTGCCACTATCTTATCCCGCTCTGAGCTCGGGAAATCAACAAATTTTACGTACTTCTTGAAGATAGGTATCCACTTGTCATCTGCCTTTTTGAATTCGGCATGCCATATCTGAGGAGATCTGTAGTACCACTCCATATTATACTTCTTGAACTCTTCGGGCAGAGCATTCCAGGCATCTCTATTTGCAATATAGAAACAGGACATGGTTCCTAAGGACATAGGCAGAGAAACATATTTGGAAACTTCATACGTCTTAAAAGCTCCGTACCCGTATGTCCAGGGGAATCCAACCAAATCTATGGTGCCTCTGGAGACAGCCTCATAGACCTCGGGAGCAGGAACCAGGGTGGGTACAGCACCGAATTCCTTTAGGACTTTTGCAATCTCTCCTCCTATCCGTATCCTCTTTCCATCAAGATCTTTTACATTCCTCACCGGTTTGTTTCCCATGAGGTGATACTGGCACAGGGCGCTGGGCAGAAGAGGCACAGCATTCCACTTGAGGAGTTCCTTCTTAAGGGCAGGATGTTTCCAGATTTCAATCATCATTTGAATGATATCTTTGTTTTCGTTTGGCGCGATAAATGGTAACTCGCTCACCGTATGGAGGGGATTTTTGCCAGGCGTATAGGCCGCGCAAATTCCTGCTGCCTCGAACATACCGGCCCTGATACCGTCATAGTTCTCCTTAGGAGGGGCTAGTACACCGCCATAGTGAAGCTTGATCTGCCAGCGGCCATTGGTTTTTCTCTCCATGTCCGCTGCCCAGTCATGCAGGGGTGCACTCCAGGCCCGCTTGCCACCCCACAAAGAGAAATTCCATTTGATCACTTTCTCTGCTGAAATCGCCTGTGGTGCAAGGGCGAAAAGAAAACCTACTATAATGATTAAAGAGAATAAAATGACCACATACCTTTTATTAAATAACGCTTTTCCCATGGGAAACCTCCTTTATTTAAAATTGTTAATAATTAGTTCGGTTACCAACTCTCATTCCCCTAGTCAAGAAAAATCTTCAAGCTATCTGATGTTTAAGGCGAAACAAGAGAAGATCTGGTTTTCCCGAACCATAATCTTATTTACATTAGAAATAGTCGATTGTCGACAGCTTTATCACCTTATTATCTTTTGTCAATTAAAATTTTGATCTACTCGATTACTGCCGCCCTTCAATGCCCCATCGGGGAGAGTAGGGATGGAGGCGGAAATTGAATTATTTCCTTTTTTCAAACCCCGCCTGGAAGACCAGGGTCCTTGACTGGTTTGAACTTGGGCAAGTTGAATTCTTGGCTGCTATCATCCCACACCACCTCTACAGGCATGTCACATTTGAGTTTTGAGGGATCACAGCCAACAATATTGGTGAGGATATAAGGTCCTTCAGCAAGCTTCACTACCGCCGTAACATAGGGGAGATCGCTTTCAAAAGCTGGGTGGAAAGCAACGTGATACACGACATAACTGTAAATCATTCCTTTGCCCCTGGCAACGATCCACTCGGTGTCTGATGAGTGGCACTTCGGGCAAATGACCGATGGAGGCCACCTGATGTGATCACAATGACGACATTTTTGGAACCTGAGCTGATTTTTTTGACATCCTTCCCAAAAAGGCCTTGTGTCTGCATTTGGTTTTGGTAATGGCTTTTCGTATGCCATCTTAAGATCTCCTCAAGATAAGAGTCGCATGACTTTGAAAGACCGCTCCGTTATCGGAACAAAGGATAATTTTCGGCTCTCTCGTACCAGTTTTGGAACCGAGTTGCCTCTCACCGCAGCGACCCATCAACTGCATCACCCCCTCTGTTATGGGGGTGAGACCCATGAAGTAAGACTCAGAGAGGAGTCCGCCACACGTGTTAACCGGCATTATTCCCCCCGGGGCAGTTCTTCCATCTTTGAACCAGTCTTCGCCTTCACCAGGACCAAAAAAACCATAGTCCTGGAGGGTAATCTCCACCGTGTAGGTGAAGCAATCGTAGATCTCACAAGCATCTATGTCTTTAACAGTAATTTCTGCCATATCAAAGGCCATTTTGCCTGCTATATTGGCACCAGTGGGGCCAGCCATAAAGTCAGATTGATGAATATCCACAGATGTGTTGTGTTCGCCGATCCCCATGATGGTGACTACGGGATTCCGTAAATCCCGGGCCCTTTCCGTCGATGTAACGATGCATGCCCTCCCTCCATCGCTAATGAGACAGCAATCATAGAGTCGGAAGGGTTCCACAACCCAGTCAGCCTTGAAGTAGTCCTCGTAGGTCA
>DAOVRY010000161.1 GCA_030633645.1 Pseudomonadota bacterium
CCACAGATCCGTAGATAATGGCTACACCAATGCTTCTTATTGTTTTCAGGCCTTCTTTCAGGATATACTCTTCCTATAGTCTTCGTAGTCTTCGCAACTATTGCCTTTAATTCCTCGTAAAGAGGGAACGATGTATTTAATGAATAATAGGTAAGATTTCCCACTTTTTCTCTGAAGAGAAGGCCTGCCTTGGACCATCTAAGGAGTTCTCTTCGGATATTTCCAACAGGTTCATGCAGCAACCTCTCAAGCTCTCTGAGGTAATACCGGCTGTTGGTTTGAGAAAAATAGAGGCGAAAGACTTTTTGCCGCACCCTTGATGACAAAAGATTTGGAAGATCAAGCATTTTTGTATTCCTTTTTGAGTACAATTGTAATCAATCCTGACTACAAATGCAAACGCCGAAACGAAACTTCCCTTAAGACTGAGCAACAAAGGTGGCACCAGACGTCTTGCTACCAGATATAAACTCTATGGTGCCACTGTTATGCTGGGATCTCTTTTACACAACGAAATCCAAGCCAGTGGGCACCAACACCATCTCAGCTCTATCTATCCAGGGCAAGAAGCGTGAAAATCAATAGGTTAGGTTTCACTATGACGTGACCCTGTCTATCTATCGGGCACACAATAGTGTCAGGAGGAGGTCCAGAGCCTAGTTTGGCACTTATATCCCAACGCTTTTCCAATATGGCATTCCTTTGCTGAATTACGCTCCACAAAAGAATCGGGCCCAACCTTTGAGGCGAGTCTACCCACACCAGAAAAGTTCAAAAAACAGAAAATAGGCCAGGTTCTTTAAGTTTAGTGAAGAAGCGTAAACTTGCTGCAGCCAAAGGGGATTTCTCCTGTGTCCAGCTGAATAATAGAAATTTTAGAGCTTTGAGATCTATTTGTCAATGAACCCATTTTCCGAAGTCTTGTGGGGGCAAAAAGATAAGCAAAAAATATTCTAGTTTTCGCTGAGGAAATCCCTGGCATCTCACCCACCACATTCTGTAGGTAATTTCTCACCCATCGGATTGCCGGTGTTTGGCACTTGATGATTTATAATGAGTGAGAGGAACTCTGTCTTGGACAGAGCAAGATTAGGGAAAAGGCAGTTATGTGTCAATTTTGGATTATAGCCATGGTGCTGTAGGAGACGATTTTTCATTGGATTCTGTGGCGAAATTTAGCTTTGGAAATGATCATCTATTAACAGACTTTCTGGAGATCGGTTGATCGAGAGGGTCGGCATGTTGGTACTGAAGAAGGTCCACAAGGGACTGACTTGACTCGATTTCCACCTCATCACCAACCTGCACTTCAGTTGGCACAGTTAAGGATCTTCTCGGATGGCAGTACGTGACGCAGGTTATTGGATTCTGTTGGGATTCAGCCCAACGAGACCTCGAAGGGGGGATGCACTTTTCAGGAACTCAAGGGGCACACGTACTGATCGGGAAGATGGATTTGGGCGCTTGCCTCAGAAAGCTCGGCATACATAAGACCGGGCTGTGTTTACGGAGTGATGGTTTTCTCCTGTCGGGCCGCCAGGGCATGGGTTATCCGGTCGATGATAACAGCCAGAAACACAATGCTAATTCCGGCCTCAAAGCCACGTCCGACCTCAATCCGGTTGATTGCCAGGAGTACCTCTAGCCCGAGCCCTCTCGCCCCGATCATGGACGCAATAACTACCATGGCCAGCGCCATCATAGTGGTCTGATTAATGCCGACCATAATAGACGGCACGGCCAAAGGGAGCTGCACGTCAAACAGTATCTGCCTGGGGCTGGCACCGAATGCCCGAGCTGCTTCCAGAACGTTTTGCGACACCTGCCGAATGCCAACGTTGGTAAGGCGGATAACTGGCGGTACAGCATAGATCAGCGTAGCGAATAGTGCAGGCACCTTGCCCAAACCGAATAACATAAGCGCGGGAATGAGATAAACGAAACTGGGCATCGTTTGCATAGCATCAAGTATAGGTCTGATAATCGACTCAGCTAAGTCGCTCCTCGCCATAACAATGCCAATAGGAATACCAACCGCCAGAGAAACAATAACAGCCGAAGCGGTCAGCGCCAACGTCATCATAGAGAGCTCCCAATATCCAAAGCTCCCGATCAAGGCCAGGAGGGCTGCCATAATGAGGCCCATCCACCATTTGCGCATAATCCGCCAGCTCAAGATCCCCACCAGCAAAATCACCACCCACCAGGGCAACCAGAGGAAAAAACGTTCGATATACAGAAGCATCATCAGTAAGGCATGACCAATCGCGTCAAATAGACCAGCGAACTCATCAAGGAGCCAGTTCATAAGGGCATCGATCCAGTCCGCAAGTGGTATCCTGAAAAACTCAGGGAAGTTATTCATCTGTCCCAGCCCCCTTATCCTGAATCATGTTCTCAAAGATAGAACCGATCTGTATCTCTCCCATAAACCTTCCCTGATCATCTACAACAGCAATCGGATAATCCGCTTCAGCAGCAAGAGGAAAGAGGTCTTCAAGTATTGTTTCGGGGTTGGTGGTGGGTGGGTTTGGTTCAAAAGCCTCCTTGAGAGAGCCTCCTTGTCTTTGAATGAGATCTCTCAGGCGCTTTATGGTTACGAGACCCAAAAATTGGCGATTTCGACCTACCATAAAGGCATGTTCTTCTTTTGCGGTGCTCAAAACGTGAAGGGCAGCCTTTGGCCCTTGCCATTCATAAAGGAGAGCATCAGGTTGATTCATGATTCGACTGGCGGTAAATACCTTGGCCGGGGAGGCATCCTGGACGAATTCACGGACATAGTCGTCAGCGGGTTGAGAAATGACATCCTCGGGAACACCAATCTGGATAATCTCGCCATCCCTCATAATTGCAATACGATCTCCCATTTTCAGGGCCTCGTGAAGGTCATGCGTCACAAATACAATCGTTTTTTGAACCTTATCCTGGAGCTCAATAAGCTCATCCTGCATTTCCCGACGGATTAAAGGATCTAATCCGCTGAAAGGTTCGTCCATGAGGAGTATTTCGGGTTCCGTGGTGAGAGCACGGGCGAGCCCTACCCGTTGTTGCATACCACCACTCAGGGCACTGGGCATATACTGTTCCCACCCCTTCAGCCCCACGGTCTCGATGGCCTCCTGAGCCTTGGCATAGCGTTCCTCTTTAGGAACATTCCGCACCTTCAGCCCATAGGCTACATTGTCAATAACACTGCGATGGGGAAACAGACCGAAATGTTGAAAGACCATGCTGGTTGTATGACGGCGGAAATTTATGAGTTGATCGTTATTGTATCTGCAGATATCCTGTCCATTAATATGCATAGTACCCGCGGTAGTTTCAATAAGGCGAAGGAGGAGTCTAATCAAAGTAGACTTCCCGCTACCTGACAGTCCCATGATGACGAAAAACTCACCACGGTGCACATTAAAAGAGACATCACGGACCGCCATCACACAACCGGTCTTTTCTAGTATGCTGTCTTTGGATCCAGAACGAAGTCCAGAGTACAGAATTTCATCAGCTTTCTTGCCAAAGATTTTCCATAACCCTTGTACTTCTATACAAACTTCTCCACTTTTATTTTTTAAATTATTATCTTTCAATACTTAGACCGCATCTATGGTAAAGCTGCTTTAACCTTTTTGGCCACTTCAGGGGAAACCCACTTTGTCCAGGTCGATTCATACTTCTTTAAAAACCAGATGGTCGCATCCTGAGTACTGCCTTTGGATTTTTTCATATAAGACAGGAACTTGTTATTTTGGGCACAGGTTGTTTCGTATATCTTGAGAAACTCAAAAACCTCTGGGGCCTTTTTCTGAAGACCGCTATTGACCAGGATGTTCACATCAACGTGGCTGTATTCGCATCCCTTGGTGGTCTTCCAGACTTTTGGGTCATAGGCTGGCTCTTCAAGAGCGGTCATGTCATACAAACCCAGAACCCAGGTGGGGGACCAGTAATAGCCAACCCATGCTTGCCCTTTCTTGTAAGCAGCGGCCATAGATCCTGAGAGCGCTGGATCCGATCCGGGCATGAAATCGGTGAAGTACTTATCCAA
>DAOVRY010000151.1 GCA_030633645.1 Pseudomonadota bacterium
AGTCGTCTTTAGTTTTGTCGGGGACTCGTGGTCTTCCCTCACTGCTCGCGCAACCCGAGAATCTCCCGAGCCTCCCGTGGCGTGGCAGTCTCCCTGCCATACTCCTTGGCGATACGAACAATGCGCTCCACAAATTCGGCATTGCTCTTTGCAAGCACACCCCTTTGATAGTAAATATTGTCTTCCATGCCCACCCGTATATGTCCTCCCAAGATGAGACCCATCATTGCCATAGGGAGATGTCCTTTTCCGATTCCGATAATCGACCAGGTTGCATCTTCAGGGAGATGTTCGTACAGGTGGAGAAAGGATTTCGGAGTGGCCGGACTCCCCCAGGGAGTACCTAAAACAAATTGGAAGTGGAGGGGCTCTTCAAGATACCCCTGATCCCTCATGCGGAGGCAGGCTACCATCATCCCCACATCGAAGATCTCAAGCTCTGGTTTTACGCCCTTTTCCTTCATGCTTTTGGCTGCAGCCTCCAGAAACTCCGGGGTATTAATAAAGGCCGATCCCCCGAGGTTAATAGAACCAGCATCAAAGGAGGCAAGTTCTGGCTCCAATTCAAGGGGTTTCAGACGCTCCTCAATAGCAAGATTACGGCCCGGAATACCGCTCGTGGTTAAGCACAGCAAGAGATCAGTCCTCTTTCGTAGTGGTCCCACCACCTGGCGAAAAACATCCAGATCTTGGGTTCCCAGACCTGTTTTCGGGTCACGGACGTGAATATGGACGATGGCTGCCCCTGCATCCCAGCATTCTATGGCAGACTGGGCAATCTCATCCGGTGTTATAGGTATGTAAGGTGCAATATCCCGGGTCATTCTACTGCCGGTAATTGCTGCCGTGATTATGAGCTTTTCCATGGTTATTCCCAAACCCCCTTCTCGTTATGCGTTTTCACCCTTTAATGAGTGCAATTCCTTAAAGCCTTTCAAGTGTGTTAGGTGAGGGAGTCATCCACCCGCTATTTTTCAGGTTCTCATTATCAAAGGGCTACCCACTTGTCAAACACATCTTCTGATTATCGTGACACACCTTCCCTTTTCCCTTGACCCGTAGCCCAAATACCGATACATTTTCCCCTATAGTGCTCTTAAAAAATATACCATGCCTCCAACCAAATATATCATTGTAACCGGTGGGGTGCTCTCAGGACTGGGGAAGGAATCGCTGCTGCATCCATAGGCCACCTGCTCTCTGCACGACTTAAGATCATCCCCATCAAATGTGACGGCTACCTCAATGTTGACCCTGGCACCATGAACCCCTTTGAACATGGAGAGGTGTTCGTGCTGGATGACGGCGGTGAGGTGGATATGGACTTTGGCCACTACGAGCGATTCCTCGATATCCGGTGCAAATCCACCTGGAATCTGACCATGGGCAAGGTATTCCACATGGTCAGGGAAAAGGAGCGCAGAGGGGACTACCTCGGTAAGACCGTTCAGTACATCCCCCATGTCACTGATATCATTAAAGACCATATCTACCACATTGCAGAAGAGGGAGCGGCTGATCTCATAATCATTGAGATCGGCGGAACCGTGGGTGATATTGAAAATGAGCTCTTCCTTGAGGCCATGCGGCAGATGAAAGAGGATGTGGGCAAAGCACATATCATTTACATCCATCTCACCTATGTGCCCATCCCCCATGGGGTAGGGGAACAGAAATCAAAGCCAACCCAGCAGAGTGTTACACTGTTAAAACAGCGGGGCATCTTCCCTGATATTATTATCGGCAGGTGTGCGGAGTTTCTAACAAAAGAGATCCGATCAAAGATCTCCACCTTCTGTGACGTGAGCCCTGAGGCGGTGATCACCGGCCTTGATGTGAATGATATCTACGAGATCCCTCTCATCTTTGAAAAAGAGGGACTGGCTGAGATCATCCATAAGAAACTCACCATTTACTCTCCCCCTGATCTGAGGAGATGGAAGAAGCTAATTGAGAACATCCGGAACCCTACCCGTGAAATAACTATCGCTATCTGTGGTAAGTACACCAAGCTTGAAGACTCCTATGCCTCTATTATTGAATCCCTGCACCACTGCTCAGCTCATCTGGGATGCAGAATTAATCTCCGCTGGATAGAGACAACCGATCTGAGTGATACCTCAGTGCTCGATGGGGTAGCAGGGGTGATCGTTCCCGGTGGTTTCGGTGTGCGGGGAACAGAGGGAAAGATTGAGATTATCAGACGGGCACGGGAAGAGAACATCCCCTTTCTGGGGTTGTGTCTGGGGTTACAATTGGCAGTTGTGGAGTATGCTAGAGGTGTGTGTACCCTCACCGGGGCCAATAGCACCGAATTTGATCCGGATACACCACACCCGGTGATCGATATCTTACCGGAGCAAAAGGCTATTACCGAAAAAGGTGGCACCATGAGACTGGGGGCATATGAGGCAGTGGTAAAGAAGGGAACCCGGGTCAATACCCTGTACCGATCACTCGCTATCTCAGAGCGCCACCGGCATCGCTACGAGGTAAACCCTGAATATCACAAGATCCTTACCGATAAGGGGCTAGTCTTTTCCGGTATGAGCAGGGACAGGAGACTCGTTGAATTCATTGAGCTTCCCCATCTCAAATACTTTGTTGCTACCCAGGCACACCCAGAACTGAAATCACGGATGGACCAGCCATCTCCCCTCTTCTATGGCTTTGTGCAGGCATGTTTGGGTGAGGGGTAGGGTTTGAAATTCAAGGAAAAATTAGATCTCTGGAGTGTGAAGTCCGCTTCGAACCCGATCCTATCTCATTCACCTCACCGGAGATCCCCATCCAACATGGCGACAAGTGCAGCTAATAGATAGGACCCATGGAAAAGACACAAAACATGCAAAAGGCAATGGAGCTGAGGAGAAAGCAAGGCCAGTCTCAGAATCGAGAACTGAAATAAAAAAGAGATCAGGCCTATCCTGCTGGCAAAAACTTCATTAGATCAAAAAAAGATACCAGTGGTAAAACATTGCAAATGGTCATGTTTGCTGGTAAAATTAATTATGTCGTGCGATCCGGTGGCAGATTGCTAAGTTATTAAATTTGCTTCATAAATCATAAATCTGGGTCGGTCAGGCACCACGTTACCATGCTCACACAGATGCCATAGGAGAAGAAACGCATAGGAACATAGAAAAGGAAGAAAGAGGTGTTAAAATGATATTCCAGGACTTAGAAGAATACGGCTGTAAAGAGGTTACATTCTTCTACGACAAAGATGTGGGTCTTAAAGCTATCATAGCTATACATGACACTACATTGGGGCCAGCTTCGGGTGGCACCAGAATGTGGGATTATCGTAGCGAAAAAGAAGCCCTGATTGATGCGCTGAGACTCGCCAGAGACATGTCTCGCAAAGCATCTGTTTCTGGCCTGGATTGCGGTGGTGGAAAAGCGGTGATCATGGGGGATTCTAGCAATAAAACAGAAGCAATGATCAGGGCATATGCCCAATGCATAGATACTCTAAAGGGAAGACTCATAACGGGCCAGGATGTTGGGATAGATGTTGAAGACACACTGATTATGAAACAAGAAACTAAATACATTATAGGGACAAGTGAAAAAGTTCGTGATCCTTCACGCTTCACAGCTCATGGCACACTGTTTGGAATGAGAGCCTGTGCAAAAGAAGCCTTTGGAAGTCCCCGTTTATCTGGTTTAAGGGTGGCAATACAAGGTGTGGGGCATGTTGGTTATCATCTGGCACATGAATTACACAAGGAGGGTGTAGCACTTATCGTAAGCGATATGAGAGAAGAACAAACAAAACGAGCGGCCGATGAATGTAACGCAGAGGTTGTGCCGTTAGAGGAAATCTATTCAGTAGATTGCGATATTTTTGCCCCCTGTGCCTTAGGCGCTATAATAAATTATGAAACAATCCCGAAACTCAAATGCAAGGTAGTTGCCGGCTCAGCCAATAACCAACTGAAAGAAAATGCACATGGCGATGAGCTACACAAAAGAGGGATACTCTATGCGCCTGACTATGTAATAAATGCAGGGGGTCTCATCGCAGCCTATATGGAATGGAAAGAGAAAACCCCACAGGAGATAATGAACAAGGTAGAACAAATTGGGGATCGAATCGAAGAAATCATTGCGACTTCTAAAAAGACTGGAGAGCCAACCTATGCAATAGCTCACAAACTTGCTGATGCCAGAATCATGAACAAGAGAAGAGAGCAAGAAG
>DAOVRY010000199.1 GCA_030633645.1 Pseudomonadota bacterium
TCCCGCTCTACGAGGTAGAAAATGGCGAAATCTATAGGCAGACCGTTATCCCCGATGAGATTATTCCCATTGACGAGTACATGCACCTCCAGGGCAGGTTCAGACACCTGAGCGATGAGGATGTCAAAAAGTTTCAGAAGATGGTAGATAAGCGGTTTGAGCACCTGCGAGAAAAATTTGATAAGAATAAGTGAATCTCATTCCGGTCCTCATACGAGCTTGCTCACGGATTTGACTAGCGATCAAACCCCCCTATACATGGATTCGGCCTCGATATTATTTGTATCTCACTTTGGCCCAAGAGACCTCCCGTATAATACGTGAATCGCCTTTTCCTGCTACCTCAAGATCGAGAAAGTGGGGGTCTATATTCAAAAGATTCTACTCTCATGCCCCCAATGTTCTGGATTTATATGATCGATATTTGACAAGCTCGTAAAAAGTGTTTTGTGAACGAGATTGAGCATTTTGGGAGAAAAGCGCTTGAGATGTTCAGCGTTAAGAAATGCTAACTGTTTGAGGGTGTTAGACTGAGTTTTAGCATTTCAGCTGAACATCTTAAGTGCGCCCAAAATGCTCACGGATAGAGCAAAATCGACTTTTTGCGAATGCATCAATTAGATCGTTAGGTTTCCGGGCTTGCCCCACAGAATTTACTCAGGATATGTGTCCCACCATGAAATTCATTCAAGACAGGAGGCAAGATACTCTGAGAGCGCTCATCATTCGACCGAGCGCCCTGGGTGACACCCTCTTACTGACCCCAGCTCTTCATCACATAGCTGAAAGGGTAGCGGTAACTCTATTGGGGAGAAAACCGGGGATTGATTTTCTAAGACCTTTTGTAACGCACTGCCTTGATTACGAAAAAGGGGGTTGGCACACCCTATTTTCAGAAGAACCAAATTGTGAGGACCTCCCCCTCCCCGAGGTAGACGCGGTAATCTCCTTTCTCAGTGACCCTTCACGGAAAGTGACAAAACGATTAGAGGCCTGCCTAAAAGACATCCCGGTATTTACCTATCCACCCTTTCCACCAAAGCAAGAAGACATCCATGTTGCTGTATATTTGGCATCATGCCTCAAAGAGTCTGGATTGCCTGTTGATCCGGAGGCAGCAATTGAAGAGGCCCGGAAAAAAAGCTTATTTGAAAAAAACAAACCACCCCGATCGGAAAGCATGATCGTGTTCCATCCAGGTTCAGGAAGCAAAAAAAAGAATCTACCACCAGAATTCTGGATTGACCTGATAAAAAACAAGGATCTGGGAATATTTCAAAGGAAGGTCTTGCTCTTTGGGCCGGCAGAGGAGCAATGGCATGAACTGTTTGCCAATGAGCTCGTAGGGGTGGCAGTAGAAATGGTTATATCTCCTGATCACCATGTGCTCCTATCCCTGCTCAAAGATGCCTCCCTCTATGTTGGGCACGACAGCGGTATAACTCATTTGGCAGGACTTCTTGGAACATCGACCATAGCCCTTTTTAAAAACAGCAACCCCTTTCAGTGGACCCCCCTGGGGCCAGATGTTACGGTCGTTTGTGATGTTAAATCTCCTCAGGTTATCTATGGGAAGGTTAAAGAAAAAGTGATAAGTGGTAAAATAGTTTTGCCTTGACTGATGCTTAGGGCTTCAGTATCCTCCCTGAAAGGCTCCTGTCAGTCGCTATTCACAGATAATGTAAAAGCAGAGGGAAAATATGGATTTTTCATTATCAATGGAACATGAGATTTTGAGAAAATCTGTACGGGATTTTGCTGAAAAAGAGATAAAGCCCGTAGCCAGGGAACTGGATGAAAAAGAGGAATTCTCCTATGATACCATGGAGGCCATGGCTGGGCTGGGCCTTTGTGGTATGTTCGTATCTGAAGAGTATGAAGGTCAGGGAATGGATTATGTCTCCTACATCATTGCTACTGAAGAAATTGCCAGGGTCGATGGATCCCATGCTGCCACCATTGCTGCTGGTAATTCTCTGGGTACTGGGCCCATCTATTATTATGGAAATGAGGAACAAAAAAGGAAATACCTCCCAGAGGCATGCAGGGGGGAGACCCTTTGGGCCTTTGGCTTGACTGAGCCAAATGCCGGGTCTGATGCTGGAAATACCCAGACAACCGCTGTTCTTGACGGAGACGAATGGGTAATAAATGGAAGCAAGATCTTTATTACCAATGGGGCAACTGATATCACTGCTGGTACGGTATCACTGTGCAAAACAGGGACACGAAAAGATGGCAAGCCAGAACTAACCTGTATCGTAGTGGAGAAAGGAACCCCTGGCTTTGAGGCCAGGGAGATGCACGGTAAGCTGATGTGGCGGGCATCCAATACCAGTGAGCTCTATTTCGACGACTGCAGGGTACCAAAAGAGAATCTTCTGGGCCCTATCGGGGATGGTTTTCATCAGATGCTCGGAACCCTGGATGGGGGAAGGCTCTCCATAGCTGCCATGGGTTTAGGGGGGGCACAAGGTGCCTTTGAAATGGGCCTGAAATATGCCAAGGAGAGGGTTCAGTTTGGCAGGCCAATATCAACATTTCAGGTGAATGCCTTTAAACTGGCCGATATGGCCACAGAGATAGAGTGTGCGAGACTGCTCCTGTATAAGGCTTGCTGGTTGAGAGATAATGAAAAGCCATTTGCAAAACATGCTGCCATGGCCAAATTGTATTGCTCTGAGGTCATGGGCATGTGTGTTGACCACGCTGTCCAACTCCACGGCGGCTACGGCTTGATGAAAGAATATGATATTGAGAGATTCTATCGGGATCATAAGCTCTTAGAAATTGGTGAAGGAACCAGTGAGGTTCAACGGATCGTGATCTCTCGACTCATTGATGCGGTTTAGTTCCATGTTTGACAAAATTTTTGGTCATGATATTGCTCCCTACATTAGGGGGCACCGTGCTCTGATAGTGGTGGCAGTTGTCCTGGGTGCTCTATCAGCCCTGTTTGTCGTCGTACCTGCGTACCTGCTTCAACCGCTCGTTGATGAAGGAATGAAAACCACAAGTGAGCCTGTCGAATGGACGATTCCCTGGTTACAACTCAGCTTTCCCTTCTCAATCAAGAAAACGCAGCTCACCCTAATAACAGGCACTACCCCCAATCACTTGCTCATGCTTCTTGGTGCTATTGCATTCCTCTCAGTGCTCTTCAAATCAATTACCATTTACTTGAGTGAACTTGCCGGAGTAGCCTTCTCAAACAGGGCCGTTAGAACACTGCGGATTGATCTGGCCAATAAGTTTATCTCCCTTCCATTAACATTTTATCATAAACGCAAGAGTGGCGAGCTTCTTGCGAGGGCTACAGCAGACCTGACTGTAATGCAGGGGTTTATAAGCAATATTACTATTGGCCTCGTGCAGCATCCCTTAACACTTTTGGTGTTCATTGGCTATCTGCTTTTGATGAATTTCAAGCTCACCCTGTTGATTTTCTTTATTGTGCCCATAATTGTCGGGCTGGTCAGGGTTTTTGGCCGTAAGGTCAAAAAACATTCTACCAGGGTCCAAGACGCGACAGCCGAGGTAACATCAAGCTACCAGGAAATTATCTTGTTACTCAAGGTGATCAAGGGATTCTGCAGGGGAGAATATGAATCCGGTATGTTTACAAAGCATGCCAACAACCTCTACAA
>DAOVRY010000171.1 GCA_030633645.1 Pseudomonadota bacterium
CCAATAGTTCGGTAATTCTTGTTTTAAACATCACAGCTCACCTCTCCTCATGCAAATAGACTCTGTCTCCATCTTCAAAGCCCCTTTTTACATATCTTTCTCATCACCGTTTTGCAACCATCAAATGTGCTTCAAAAATCGGTAATGTCCAAGAGTTGGGGCCTTTCCGCCACACGCCCTTCAAAGGCTTGGTAATGTTCTTAGGGGAGGAAGGCAGTGATCTCTTAAGGATCGGGAAATGGACAATCCAATGGTTTGCAGAGGATGAGTGAAGAAAACAAGGCTACTTCTTATCCAAGATTTCCCTGAGCTTTAGCGACAGGGTAGTGACACTGAAGGGTTTCTGGATGAAGGCATTGCACCCTCGTTTTAATATCTCGTTTGCCTGGCCATTTATGCTGTACCCACTTGAAAGAAGAGCCCTGATTCTGGGGTTGATTTTTTTCATTCTGTCGTAGGTTTCGCCTCCTCCCATCTCGGGCATGATCATGTCCAGGATAACGATACCAATTTGGTCTTTTTTCTTTCTGTAGATCTCTAATGCCTTTTTTCCACTGCTGGCTGTCAAGACCTCATATCCCATTTTAGCTAACATTTCCTTGCCGACCTCGAGAATCATGTCCTCATCATCCGCGAGAAGGACCATCTCTTTGCCGCTTAGCAACTTCTCGGAAGGCTTCCTTACCTCTACGATTTTTTCTTTCGTGACCGGCAGATAGATGTTAAAGGTGGTCCCTTCGCCTTTCTCACTCAAGACATTTATGTAGCCACCGTGGTTTTTTATGATGCCGTAAGCAGAGGCCAACCCTAAACCAGTTCCCCTGCCCATCTCTTTGGTGGTAAAAAAGGGATCAAAGATCCTTTTCTGAGTTGTCTCATCCATTCCCACGCCGTTGTCAATCACCGACATCTTCACATATTTTCCGGGCTTGATATCAATGGCCCTCACAAATTCCTTATCGAGGGTAACATTTTGTGTCTGCAGATAGAGGTCTCCTCCTGATGGCATGGCTTGCCATGCATTCACATAGAGGTTGAGCAACACCTGTTCAATCTGGGCTTGGTCTACTTTAACCGACCAGATGCCCTTCTGATATTTGGTAAAGATTCTTATCTCTTTCTTTGTGGGGGCAAACATACGTGAGGTTTTCTCCATGAGTTCGGTGAGATCTGTAGGTTTGATCTCGTATTTTCCACCCCTGGTAAAACCGAGGAGTTGTCTGGTAAGTTCAGCTCCAGTTTGAACAGATTGTTCTACGTTTTTCAATCTCTCATGGTGCGGATGGCTGGAATCAATGTCTAAGAGCATCAATGACGTGTTTCCTTGAATACCCATGAGCAGGTTATTGAAATCGTGTGCCACGCCAGATGCCATCAGCCCCAGTGCACGAAATTTATCTGATTCTGAAAGTTTTTTTTGTAACTGTATTTCGCCTTCCAGCCGTTCTTTCAATTCACTGTAGAGCCGAGCATTCTCGATTGCCATGGCAGCTTGATATGCAAAGATACTCATCAATACAACATCTTCGTCGGTAAAAGCGGTGCCATTGACCTTGTTCATAACCTCCAGTACACCGATCAGCTTTGTTTTTGCCTTAAGAGGAACACAGACAATTGATTTTGTCTTAAAGCGACTTATTCTATCAACTCTTTTGTAGAATCTTTCATCCTTTTTGACATCGGGCACCAAAACAGGTTGACCATGCTCAACGACCCAGCCTGCTATTCCTTCGCTTACTGGGATTCGCATATCGGTCAATTTGGCTGCCTTGGGACCGGTAGGCACACTGAGCACTAATTCCCCCGTCTTTTCATCCAGGAGCATCAGGCTGCTCGCCATTGAATTAGTAACTCGATTGACATACCTCATGATAAGTCCGAGTACCTCAGCAAGATTAAGTGTAGAATTGACAATTGAACCTATCTCGATAGCGGCTGCCACCTTTTCACTTTTCAGTGACTTGTATGCTTCAACCATCTTCTCTTGTTCAAACAAGGCCTCGTCAAGCTGTTCCTTAGTGGCGAACTCCATATCAACTAATATTTGCCCCAGCAGTGGGGTCGTATCAGCAGCCAGTCGTGCTTCAGAAATGAGGCGGGCCCTTTGCAGCTGCTCTGGCAGTGTTTTTTCTTCAAATAGGGTTCTTTGTTTCTCCAAGGCTTCATCGAGCTGTTCGCTGGTAACAAAGCCCATATCAGTCATGATCTCGCCCAGTAACTGTTTGAGTAACATTAGAGTCCCCCTCCAAGAGGTTTTTTCTTAGAATGACCCAGCTGTTTATCAGTGCAAAGCCACTCTATGTCTCCAACTGGATGGCATAATGAAGGAAATGATAACTAGTGTCTCGTACCATAAATTCAGACATCTAAGAGCAAGGTATTCGGCAATCAGTGACCCAGCTTTTTCATGAGGCATGCCCTATTCCCTCAAGGCGATATCTATAGGCTCAACTGGATGTGTTATTATCTTTGAGGTTTCAAAAAGCATTATCTCAAGACTTTTATTTTGGAACCGTGAAACCTCAAAGATAATAACACGGCAGGGTTCAGTGGAATCTTTTTTGAGATATCGCCTTTCAGGAACAGCCCATGCCTCTCTCCAGGATAATTCTACGAATATATGGTACAAGACACTAGGCATCTCATCGGAACAAAGCTCCCCGATGATAAGACTTTTTTTCAAATTGCCGAGGATCCTATGTAAGAGTTTGGTCCCGTTCACAAGGCGCACGGGACACCACTGTGAAAAAAGGGTAGGCGTTCACAGGTTCAGAGTTCACCGTTCAGAGTTACCTTTCTTTCGCTGACCTTGCTCGTAAGCCAGCAACTACTTCACAGGTTCAGGCTCTCCCTGTGATCATATCCTGTAGTCTTTCCTGTAACCAGATCATTTATAACTACCACATTTTACGAGCCTTTTTCGTTTGACACACCAGTGCTTCTTCCCTATACTCCCGCCCATCCGAAGCCAGTTCATGCTACCCGTCCAGGTAAATGCAGAGTTTCCCTATGAGCATCAAGTCTCTCGGATTTCTGGCCGATCTTTCCCTCTTACTCGTTGCCATCCTTTTCATCATGGGACCTGTATCTTCTGTATTTTTCAGCTACCGGCTTGGAGGAGAACTGCTGAGCACCAAACAGTATGTAGGCACTTTTTCTATCTTGCTCGCCATGGTTTCCACAAAAGCTGGAACGTATGCAAAAGTGACAAGGGAGGCAGCGCTTGGTTAGAATATTCGCATGCATGTCTGTTGGTATCGTCGCCATTTCCTTTGCCTCTATTTTCATCAAATTTTGCGATGATGTGCCCTCGATTATGATCGCCACGTACCGGCTTACAATCTCCTCGATCATCTTACTAACTATCGCAAAAGGGAGAGGGATACGATTTACTTCATTCAGCAAGAAACAGCTTCTTATTGGCGTACTAGGCGGTTTCTTCTTGTCTCTCCATTTTTCCTTTTGGATAAGCTCCCTGAAATTCACCTCTGTGGCAAGCAGTGTAGTCCTTGTTACGACAAACCCCATTTTTGTGGGACTCTTTTCCTATCTCTTGTTTAGAGAAAAACAGCCCCCTGAACTCATCCTGGGTATTATCCTTTCTTTTTCCGGAAGCATTATTCTGGCACTCGGTGATAGCGGGCTCCAAGGCCTTTCAATCCAAAACCCATCATTCCTCTTGGGAGATGTGCTTGCCCTTCTGGGTGCCATCATGACCAGCGGCTACCTCATGGTCGGTTCGAAATTAAGGGAGGAGATGGATGTGTTGTCATATATCTCCGTGGTTTACACATTTTCGGCGTGTTTTCTATTGATCGCCTCTGTCTCATGGGGAATACCCTTTACTGGATACAAGGCAAGCTCGTACCTTTACATGGCTCTCCTTGCCGTTGTTCCCCAGCTCATTGGCCATACAGCCATTAA
>DAOVRY010000311.1 GCA_030633645.1 Pseudomonadota bacterium
ATCTACTAAGAGCTCAATCCTTTCCCAGGCTATCTTTTCTCCACGCTTATGGACCCTTTCGATCGGGATACCTGTCTCTTTTCTTTTCTCTATGGCCTGAGATATTTCCTTCTCAACCGTTGCAATCTCAACGGCATTGGTTGCTCCCTGTTCTCTCTCGCTTTCGCTAAGCTCTCTCCCTATGGGAGTCATTTTTTCAAAATAATGTCTCATCCTTACCTACCCCCTATAATCGGTTACCTTTTGCTCAAGTGTTCCTATCAGACCTGCCCGGAATCGTGGATCCCTGTAAAGTCTCGCATCTGCCTTCATCTCTCTTTCAACAAATTCATGTTCGTTAAATTTAGATGGCTCGTAGCTCTCAAAGAGACCGGTTAAGGCCTCGATTGACTGTGGTGCCAGGGGTCTTCCAACCTTGGCAATCTCCTCCTTTACCTCTCTTAAAGGCTGTGCCCACAGATGAGAATAATTCTCCGGATTTTTTCTTCTGGCTGTCTCCTGAGAGATCTCCTCTTTGGTGGCCAGGGTAACTCTCTGTTTTTCTTCTACCTTGGGGATCTCTCCTTGTGGGCACACTGCAAGTTCCAGTGCCTTCGGGAGCAAAAGGAGTCCTGTCCTCTCATTATGCGCCTCTAACTCTTCCTGATACCGTGCCTTATCAGCCTCTGGATCATCGGTTTTCTGCCTCTTTGGAAAGGGGAAAGGTATATCCACAACTATATTATAGGTTCCGATCTCCTTTAACTGCGTGGCCTTTACCTCCTTTGCTGTCATGGCCATATACTCTGCATTGGTAATGCCAGCCTTAATCAATGTTCTGGCTATTCCTGACCAACCGGGAAGCAGACCAATAGTGGCCTCGCTAAAACACATACCGCTACGGGAATCCCCCACTAACACATCGGCCATCAGAGGAATCTCTGCGGAACCACCAAACCGTGTCCCCCCTCCGCACACGGCAACTACCCTTAAATGGCCAGCGATCTTTCGAATAAGCCCATGTAAGGCAATCCCTTTTTTCAATCGGTCATCTGCCCAGTCAAAGAGTTGGTCTATCTCCTCTTCTGAAGCCCCACTCGCCTCCTTTTCCCTTTTCATCTCGAGGGTCTTATCCAGTCTGGTAAGGCTTTCCTTAAGATCGCCACCAGCATGGACTGGATCATTGGCCCCACTAAGGATAAGAAATTCAAGATCATCCCTTTGCTCAAAAACTGTATTCAAGCCCTCTAGATGGGCATCCAGCCCCGGGTTACCTACCTGATGAACCGGCGGATTGTAATAACAGAGAACAACGCCAACCGTTCCCTTAAAGGTGACCCGGTCAATCATGAGATATGTCTTGCCCTCCGACCATTCATAAATTGGTCCCATGTTTTGATATTCCGAAATACTACTGGACCTCACCAACCGTATTGGCCCTTTCATGAGATGCCTCCTTTCAACCGGAATTGGGGATTTGCCGATTCTTTAAAATGGTTCCTGTGTACTCCGCATTTAGCTCGCCATAAACCCCATATGAGCCATAAAATGCGCCGACAACGTTCTAGGCACCTGCGGGAGAGCTAACTCAGAAACCAGTCTCCTGCTTTCTGACGAGGTGTTGCTATCCAAAAAAAAATGACCGAATATCGATTCAAGGAACTTGACAAATTAGTTAATATTTCTATATACTAAATATTAATTAATGTCAAATTTTTATATAATCATTTTTTCTCTCAGTAGCATTATTTTAATCCCTGAATAGGAGGCTTCCTCCATGAATCTAGGTTCATTGATTCGCAGATATCGTAAAGAAAAAAAACTCACATTGAAGACGGTAGCAGAAAAAGCAGGAATCTCTGAGGGTTTCCTGAGCCAAGTTGAGAATGATGTAAACTCACCCTCTGTGGATACGCTTTCTAAAATTTGCAATGCAATTGGAGTAAAGGCCGGTGATCTTCTGAACCAGGCAAGCAACCAAGAAAGACTGGTTTTGATACGCAAGTCCGACTGGGGCGATATTGATCTTCCACACACAGGTTTCATAACTAGGCGTTTCTTCCCTCCGGAGAATAGAAAGGTTATTGACACTGCTATCCTGGTTATTGAACCGGGGAAACTGATTCCGGTGCGGAAAAACATCAAGAACGGGCAGGAGGTATTATGCATACTCAAAGGCTCGTTGGAACTTGTTCACGGTGAACGTACGATTCATCTGGCAGAGGGAGATACGGTTCATTACCTTGCAGAGCCAAACAACCAGAGCATTACCAACAAAAATAAAGATCTCGCCATTGCACTCTGGATAGGGACACTCTAGATGTCTTCATAGCTCAAGATCTTAACATTTATGTCAAGTTTTTGTAATACCACTAAGGCGCAAAGGATTATTGGGATCGTAGAACGGTTGCGGTTGCGCAGCTCGAAACGGTTAACGGTTAACGTCATACGAAACCAGCAGCGCAACCGTATAACTTCAGACGAAAGCAATCCCGAACTTTCGGGGCTTCGCCTCAAACAATGGAA
>DAOVRY010000030.1 GCA_030633645.1 Pseudomonadota bacterium
ATCCCTTCAGGATGAACCCTGCCCTATGGATGATAAATAATTGTCTTCCATAGGGGCGGGAATTCATCCCGCCCCGGAGTGTGACTTTTTCAACACGCCCTTTAGCCTGACCTAAAAATTCTTGAAAGACAGCAAACTTCTATTGGGTTCGCCTAACGGTTCGACTCTGCTCCCTTCGACCTTGCTCAGGGACAGTGAGCTAAGTCGAACTGTCACCGTCCTGAGCTTGTCGAAGGAAGGCGAACACTCCAGATTTCGATGTCCATCAGATTTTTCTGAGTAAACATAAAGAAGCTAAACTTAATAGTTGTTCTCTTTATAGATTTCGTTAGCTGATGATAAAGGATTTCGAGAAGATATTAATCATTGCCGGAGAGGCTTCCGGCGATCTGCATGGATCCAGCCTGATAAAAGAGCTCAAAAAGATCAATTCAAACTTAGAAGTCTTTGGCATCGGCGGAAACAGGATGAAGAGGGAGGGAATGGAGCTTATCTTTCATATTGATAAGCTCTCCTTCATGGGCTTCTTTGAGGTTCTAAAGAATTTGAGCCTCGTCAGAAGAGTTATGAGAACAATGGTTTCAGTGGCAGAAACCAGAAGGCCCCATCTGGCCATCCTGATAGACTATCCCGGGTTCAATTTAAGGTTCGCCAAAAGGATCAAGAAGTTAGGGATACCGGTGGTTTACTACATCAGCCCTCAGGTCTGGGCCTGGGGTGGAAATAGGGTGAAAAAGATGAAGAACCTGATAGACAGAATGGTAGTGATCTTTCCTTTTGAGAAGGATATCTACAAACGGTTTAATATCGATTGTGAGTTTGTGGGGCATCCGCTTCTGGAGGTTACCAGGCCGATCCTCTCCTTTGAGGATTTCCAAAGAAAATTTGACATTAGAAAAAATGAGGTGGTGGTGGGCTTGCTTCCCGGTTCCAGATGGCAGGAGGTGGAAAAGATCTTACCCATCATGCTTGAATCCTGTGAGCTTTTGAAAACAAGAATCAAAAATCTAAAGTTGCTCTTGGGATTGGCACCTACCATTAAGAAAGAGGATATTGAGAATCTGCTCAAAGCGACTGGTTCTCAAGTGGGCCTGGTTGAAAATTTAACCTATGATTTGATGAAGCATGCTGATCTGCTTCTGATCGCATCCGGTTCTGCCACCTTAGAGTGCGCTATTCTGGGCACTCCGTTTTTGGTGTTGTATAAAACCAGCTTTTGGACTTATCTGGTGGCAAAAAGCTTGATCAGCATACCCAATATCGCTTTAGCCAATGTGGTGGCTGGCAAAAGAATAATCCCCGAGTTTATCCAAAGGCAGGCTGCCCCCAACCAGATCGCAGAGGAGATGTATGAGATCCTAACCGACAGAGAAAGATACAAAACCATGCAAAACGAATTGAAGAAGGTGAAGGAAAAGTTAGGGGATGAGGGTGCGTCTAAAAGAGCGGCTGAAATTGTGACACAGATGTTAGCGTCTCCTGCGAATCGTTCCAAGCTCGCTGAATCCTGAAAGCTCACTATATCAAAATATGGATTGAAAATTCCAAAAATCTCTTTCTTTCTTCTTACAAGACACTGCTTACTGCCAAACAGTTACTGAATGAGAAATCGACTCAAACAAATTAAAGACAAACTCCTTTTGTTTCTGGCATCCTGGATAGGTCCACTCTTGGTCTCCATTCTGGGAATGACTTTAAGGATAGAATGGGTAGGGGAAGAAAATCTGGATATCCTAAGAAAAGAAAAAAAATCGGTAATCTATGCCTTCTGGCACGGCAGAATGCTCATTTTTACTTTTTCCCATCGCAAACAAAAGATACACGTTCTAATCAGCCAGCACCGGGATGGGGAGTTCATCGCCCGCATAATCGGTAACTTAGGGTTCGTCTCGGTGAGAGGGTCCACCACCCGGGGTGGATCAAAAGCCATCTTCGAGATGTGCGAGAAAACCGCATCTGGATTCGACGTAGCCATAACTCCGGATGGACCCAAGGGACCCGGATTTGAAGTTCATCCCGGCATAATATACATTGCCCAAAGAAGCGGGATGGCCATCGTTCCCATAACTAACTCCGCTAAAAATCGCTGGAGCCTCTCCTCCTGGGATCGGTTTCTGATTCCCCAACCTTTTTCTAAGGCAGTTATCATGCTGGGAAAGCCGATTTGTGTGTCTGCTGAATGTAGTTCTGAAGAATTGGAGGAGAGAAGAAAAGAATTAGAAAAGCAACTATTAGAGCTGACTCAAAAAGCGGATGATTACTTCTTGAGTGTGCGTTCAGAGCAAGCCAGTCCCTAATTTAAATTAGAAGAAGATGCGCAGGCTAAAGCTCATTTGAGTCAAATGACCTGCGGCTACCGAATAACATAGTAACCGCTACCCTGATGCCGTGGGACAACGGAGACCTGTCTGGGATAACATATCCCCAGGATTTGCGGACAACGGAGAGCAGGAGAGGTTATTTAACCACATAAGCGAATTTTGGGGACACTTGTGGTAAGGGTGCACCGTAATAACAAGAATCCAGACTGGATGTCCTTCCCAGCCGAATCTTCTTGACAAAGCCCGAAGAGTGAGATAATTTTACCTCGAAGTTAGACGATTAAGAAAATGTGCAGGAGAAGGTGGTTTGCTTTTAGCTGAAACCGTTATTTGAAACAAGAAATATGCCAATAAGAGCAAAACTAAATACGATCTTGCGGCGATACTTTTTGGGTGGAATCTTAATTATTGTGCCACTCATCATAACTATTCTGGTCCTGCGTTTCCTTTTCGAAGGTATAGACGGTCTCCTCTCGCCGTTTATCGCCCAGTTCATAGGTTATAAAGTCCCCGGGTTAGGGATTGTTGCCACTATTGTACTGATCTTTTTAGCCGGGTTTCTCACTGCAAACGTAATCGGATCCAGGCTTTTCAAAATCTGGGAAATATTTCTGATCAAAACTCCCCTGGTGCGCACAATCTATGGTTCCTCCAAGCAACTGATTGAGGCCATCACCAAAACCGACAAGCATTCCTTCAAACAGGTTGTGCTGGTGGGATTTCCCGCTAACGGAATGTTCTGTTTGGGTTTCTTAACCAGAGAAATCAAGACGAATTTCAATGACAAACCCAATGAGTTGATTGCTGTGTTTATTCCCTCCACCCCCACCCCTATTAGTGGGTTTACCATGCTTTTTCGCAAGGAGGAGGTAACCCTTCTTGAGATGACCGTGGAGCAGGGAATCAAATTCTTTGTCTCGGGTGGAATAACCGCTCCAGAGATATTCTACCGCAAGGACATTAAGGTAACAGGAGAAGTAGACTAAATACCCATCCAAAGCTTTGTTTTTGATGCTTGCTGAACTCAAATCCATAACCGCTGCCACCGCAAAAGCCAAAGCTCTCTCTGCCATCTGGACCTTCCCTTCCATAATTTTCTCCGCCCTGATAATCGGCTGGGCGGCAGAGGCAGCACAGTTTGTGGTGTGTCAGGGTTTGGCTTTGGCCATCTTAGCGATGAGATCCAACGAAAATGCGAGCGAATAATCCGGTCATTGAAAACTCAGTGAGAGGTAAAGAATGAGCTGGTACCAGCTTGACGTAAAAGAAACATTCAAGGAGTTGAGAACCTCTGAGGAAGGATTGACTGATGCGGAGGTTAAAGAACGACTTGCCCAATATGGACCGAACATATTTGCCCAGGAAGAGAAATTACGCAGACTGAAAATTCTTTTTCATCAGTTTAAGAGCCCACTGATTTATATTCTCATCATTGCTGCCATTGTAACATTCCTTCTCCGTGAATACATAGACACCGGTGTCATTATGGCTGTGGTGATCCTTAATGCAATTATCGGGTATATCCAGGAATTCAAGGCAGAGGAGAGCATGAGGGCACTTAAAAAGATGGTCCTCCCAAAGGCAAGGGTGGTGAGAGAAGGCAAGGAGAAAGAGATAACCGGTGAGCAACTTGTTCCCGGTGACATTGTAGTAATGGCATCCGGTGGCAAGGTGCCGGCTGATCTTCGTCTGTTCAAGACCATTGAGCTGAAAATTGAAGAAGCCGCGCTGACTGGCGAATCAATCCCTGTCGAAAAAATGACCTCGTCTATAAAAGAAGCTAATTTGACGCCTGGTGATCAGATAAATATGGCCTTTATGGGGACAATTGCTGTGAGCGGAAGAGGAAGGGGTGTTGTTGTGGAAACAGGAACCAGAACAGTCCTGGGCCAGATCGCAGAACAAGTCAGGGAAGTATCGGCGGCTAAAACTCCGGTCCAGGATAAACTGGACCGGTTTGCTAAGCTAATAGGCATTGTTGTCATAGGGTTTTCCAGCGCTGTCTTTGGAATAGGGGTATGGTTGGGTGAAAAGGCATCAGAAATATTTATGGTGGCTGTAGCTACAGCTGTGTCAGCCATACCTGAAGGGCTCCCTATTGCTGTAACTGTTGCCATGGCTATTGGTGTGTCCAGGATGGCAAGACGCAATGCCATTGTCAGAAAATTGCCTGCTGTTGAGACCCTGGGCAGCACTACTATCATTTGCTCTGACAAGACAGGAACCTTGACCAAGAATGAGATGACTGTTAGGCTGATTTATGACGGACAGCACACATATGAGGTCACAGGGAGCGGATATGAACCAAAAGGGGAGATACTTCATGAGAAGTTGCCTGCTAAAACAAATGAGCTGAGGGATCTCCAATATGTCTTGCGGATAGGGCTTCTTTGTAATGAATCAAATATCTATCGGGAGAATGGTGAGTATAAGGTTGATGGAGATCCTACAGAAGGAGCCCTTATTGTTGCTGCGATGAAGGCTGGTCTCAATCCGGTTGAAGAAAGGGAGAGCTATCCAGAGATAGCGATTTTACCTTTTGAGTCCGAGCGGGGTTACATGGCAACCCTTCATAAGCACGCAGATAAAAAGTTTATCTTTGTGAAAGGTGCCCCTGAGAGAGTGCTTGATATGTGTACCGATTGTCTGATTGATGCAGAGCTAAAGAGTAAAGAGATTTTAAATGTTTCCAATAATTTTGCCCGAGAAGGTTTGAGAGTTCTGGCCATGGGTTTTAAAGAGGTTTCCCCCGACAAAGAAGAACTTACCCACCAGGATGTGGAATCGGGGATAATCTATGCAGGATTACAGGGCATGATGGACCCGCCAAGACCTGAAACTATTGAGGCGATTGAAGGATGTAAACAGGCAGGCATTAGAACCGTGATGATAACGGGTGACCATGCCGTCACTGCCGTGGCAATAGCAAATAAACTCAGAATAGGCGGCGATGAGCCTGAAATGCTCAGAGGTAAAGAACTCGAGGCTATGAGTGAAGAAGAACTATTCGGTAAGGTGAAAGACGTATCGGTATATGCAAGGGTCTCCCCGACGCACAAATTGAGGATAACCCAGCAGCTATTAAAACATGGTGAGGTGGTAGCTGTAACGGGTGACGGGGTTAATGATGCTCCTGCCTTAAAGGCGGCCCAAATTGGTATAGCCATGGGTAAGACCGGTACTGATGTGGCCAAAG
The DNA here is from genome assembly GCA_030633645.1 of Pseudomonadota bacterium. GTDB lineage: Bacteria > Desulfobacterota > DSM-4660 > Desulfatiglandales > B25-G16 > JADFWK01. Next base: position 5,518 of record DAOVRY010000030.1, read on the forward strand.
AAGCATCGGATATGGTCCTCGCAGATGATAACTTTGCCACCATTTTTTCTGCGGTGGAGGGGGGAAGGGTCGTTTATGATAATATCAGGAAGTGCACTCTCTTTCTTGTATCATGCGGTCTTGGAGAATTGCTGGCCATCCTTGCAACAATAGTAATGAGACTTCCCATTCCATATATCCCCGCACAGATACTCTGGCTTAACTTGGTAACAAACGGGCTGCAGGATGTTGCCCTTGCCTTTGAACCGGGAGAAAAGGGGGTTTTAAGAAGACCTCCAAGAAGTCCCAAAGAAGGTGTTCTTTCCAGTCTTATGATTCAGAGAACTTTTTTAATGGGAATCGTTCTGGCTTTAGGAACATTGTTCGTTTTTATATCAGAACTCAAGTCGGGGGTGCCTCTTGAAAGGGCGCGCACAATGGCACTCACAACAATGGTTTTTTTCCAGTTCTACCAGGCACTAAACTGCCGTTCAGAGACGCGATCCATCTTCAGGATGAGTCCCAAAAGCAACCCACTTCTTTTATTCAGCATGATAGCGGCTTTTTTTGCACAACTTGCCGTCCTCTATGTGCCAGCACTTCAGTGGATTTTCAGGACCGTGCCCCTCACAATGATGGAATGGTTGGAGATAGCAGTGGTAACGGTGACAATCATAATTGCTGTTGAGATAGATAAATGGATTAGGAGAAGGAATTGAATAACATACACGATTTGCGTATATTGACAGGAACATTGTTCAACATACCAAGGAGACAGGCATGAAACGTTTCAGGAGTATCCTTTTGGTCGCGGATAGTAAAACAGAGGGGGAAAGAGCTTTCAAAAGGGCACTCTCTCTGGCAAAGAACAATCAGGCACGATTGACGGTGGTAGACATTGTTAAAAAAATGCTAGGTGATATGCAAAGACTGATCAGATCAAAGCACCGTGCAGATATCCAGGATCTTATCGTTCAGGATCGGCTCAAGCAGCTAAAGCATCTCATCTCGCCTATCAAGGATGAAGGTGTCCAGGTCACTGCTAAAGTCCTCCTCGGTACCCCGGTTATTGAGATTATTCGCGAGGTGTTGCGGAACAAACACGACCTGGTGATGATCGCCGCTGAAGGGAAAGAAGGGCTTAAGGGGATGCTGTTCGGCATTACCGCCATGCGCCTGATACGCAAATGCCCATATCCGGTCTGGGCAATAAAACATGCAAAACGTATACGGTTTGCGCGGATATTGGCTGCTGTGGATCCAGGTTCTTCTGATGATGTGAGGAGCGCTCTCAATGCCAAGATTATGGAATTAGCATCTTCATTGGCTCAATCGGAAAAGAGTAAACTTCATGTAATCTATATATGGACCCTATATGGTGAAAGCATCCTCAGGAATCGTGTACGAATGCCCAACAAAGAAGTAAATAAGCTGATTCATGAAACCAAGAAGATGCATAAATTATGGTTTGGAGAACTTCTGGAGAAATATGCCCCAGGGATCCCAAACAAACAGGTGCATCTCTTGAAGGGAGAGGTAGGGACATTGATTCCTGAACTGGCAAAGAAGAAACGGGTTGAACTCATTGTAATGGGCACTGTAGGCCGAACTGGGGTGACAGGATTGCTCATCGGCGACACAGCCGAAA
>DAOVRY010000250.1 GCA_030633645.1 Pseudomonadota bacterium
AAGAGAGCGGGCGAGAGAAACTCTATAAATTACCATTATGTTTTTTGATACTAAGTTATACAAATGAGAGAGATGAAAATAGTCAGAGAGAGCCTGGTTGAAGGTGCGAAACGGGCTCAGGGGGTCGCAATTATCATTGATGTCTTTCGGGCATTTACCGTGACTCCCCTGTTTTTCCATCTCGGGGCACAAAAGGTTATTTTGGTTGACCATCCCGAAGAAGCCTTTTCCATTAGATCGAAAAATAATGACATAATCCTGGCAGGTGAGATGGATGAGAAACTGATTCCTGGTTTTGATCTAGGAAACTCTCCTTCAGAACTCATTCTGAAAAGCCCCGGATACCTGAAGGAAAAAGTAGTGGTTCAGCGGACTACAGCCGGTGTAAACGGCGTGATAAAGGCAGTCAGCCAGGCTGAGGTAGCTATTCTGGGCAGTTATGTGATGGCCAGGGCTATCTCACGGTATATTCTTTGTCAAAATCCTCTTCCTGAGGTCGTTACCCTGGTAGCCATGGGAAGGAGGGGTATTAGCAGGGCGCCGGAGGATGAGGGGTGCGCCGACTACCTAGAGCATCTTCTCACCGGAAGCTATTACGATCACCTTGAGACCTTAGGAAAGATAATCTTTGATGAGAGTGCTCAGAAGTTTACAAGGGGGGATAAGATGTATCTTCCGCGAGAAGATCCCCTCCTTTGTTTACAGAGAGATCTCTTTGATTTTATTTTAATTGCAGGCAAAGAAAGGGGGTTGGTCACTGTAACATGTCAGAAGTTATAAGTGAGCTAAAGTGCTTAAGGTGGCTAAAGTTAATGTGTCGCTTTGGTCCAACTAGAATTAAAAGTCAATATGATTCACTTCGTTAACTTTAGGCACTTTTAAATAAAGGATATGAATTATGGCCGAGGAATTATTGAGCAAGAAAGATATTTATGATGTCGTCATTATAGGTGGTGGGCCGGCTGGCCTTACAGCTGGTATCTATACATCCAGGGCAAGGCTCTCTTCTTTATTGATTGAAAAATTAGGGATCGGTGGTCAGGCCGCTATTACCGATAGGATAGAGAACTATCCTGGTTTTATCAGTGGGATTTCAGGACCGGAGCTCGTTCGTAATATGGGGGAACAGGCTAAGTCCTTTGGTATGAGAACAGTCTTCGGTGAGGTTACCAGGATTGAGGTAAGTGATGAGAGTACTATCAAGAAGATTTTTGTAAATGACGAGCCTGAACCTTACCAATGTCTATCCCTTATCATTGCTGCAGGTCATGAGCAGAGAAAGCTCGGTGTGCCTGGTGAAAAAGAGTATACTGGTAAAGGTGTTTCCTATTGTGCTACCTGTGATGGGGCCTTTTTTAGAGATCTGTCTGTGGCAGTGGTAGGTGGCGGGGATGTTGCACTTGAAGAAGCCCTTTTCTTAACCCGGTTTGTGAAAAAAGCCCATGTTATTCATAGGAGAGACAGGTTGCGTGCAACAAAGATTCTTCAAGAGAGGGCCCTTAGTAATGAGAAGATAGAATTTGTTTTTGATTCTGTGCTGGATGAGATTTCTGGTCAGACTACGGTTGACAGCATAAAGGTCAGAAATCTTGAGACAGGAGAAAGAAAAGATCTTGGCGTGAATGGTGTGTTTGTATTTATTGGCTGGATCCCGAGCCTCTCCTTTGTCGGTGATATAGTTGAGAAAAGCGAGGATGGTTATGTTATCGTAGACAAAGAGATGGGAACATCCAGAGAGGGCATCTTTGCCTGTGGGGATTGTTGCAAGAAGAACCTTCGACAGATTGTAGCTGCCTGTGGAGATGGTGCTACGGCTGCGTTTTCCGCTCAGCACTATGTGGAAAGGATAAAAGGAGAAGAGTATGTCTGATGAGGCTGGGGGGAGGGGTGAGGCAACGTATGAGAGCGAGGGTTTTATCGGGACGATCACCCTCAGGAGGCCAGAGAAAAGAAATGCCTTGAACTTCGCTCTTTGGCTCTCTTTGTCTGAGGCCCTAAAAAAAGCGGCACAAGATAGAGAGGTGAGGGTCATTCTATTAAAAGGGGCGGGAGATTCTTTTTGCTCAGGACTAGATCTGAGCCCCACCAATGAGGTAATCAGACTCTTATCTGAAAAGCCATCTGCTGAGCAGAAAATGAGGCTATTTGATATTATTAAGAGAGTTCAGTCTATCCACTCAGAATTGGAGGTCTTGCGGGTACCAACTATCGCGGTTATTCACGGGCACTGCCTTGGAGCAGGCCTGGAACTTGTCTGTTCTTGTGATATGAGATTTTGCTCTTCTGATGCCCTTTTTGCCCTTCCTGAACCGAGATTTGGGATTATTACCGATATCGGGGGACTCCAGAGATTGCCAAAGATTGTGGGAAGGGCAAAGGCAAGAGAAATGGCCTTTCGGGGCCATTCTATTGGTGCTGATGAAGCCAAAAGAATTGGGCTCGTAAACGAGGTATTTGATACACGGGAAATGCTCTTTGTTCAGGCCAGTAAGATAGGTAAGGAGATTGCTGCCAACGCACCATTAGCGGTTCAAGGAGCTAAAGAGGTACTGCTTCACAGTGAAGATGTTTCTGTTTTGAGAAGCCTTGAGTACAATGCGGCACGATCAGCAATGATTTTACCATCAGAGGATTTGCAGGAGTCTTTCAAATCATATTCAGAAAAAAGAGACCCGGAATTTAAGGGAAACTAAACAAGACAAACTCGTAAAAAGTGTTTTGCGAACGAGATTGAGCATTTTGGGAGAAAAGCACTTGAGATGTTCAGCGTTAAGAAATGCTAACTGTCTGAGGGCATTACACCGAGTTTTAGCATTTTAGCTGAACGTCTTAAGTGCGCCCAAAATGCTCACGGAGTGAGCAAAATCGACTTTTTGCGAATGCATCAAACAAGATCGGTGAAAGGGATGCAACCCTGACCTCATAACTGCCAGTCAGATGAGAGGGTGTTGGTTCTGAACTTGGAGGTGTACCGCTATGAGTAATCCTTTACGTTACGATATAGGCGATGCCCGGCTGACCTATAGTGGCCGTCACGAAGCTATGGAGTTGAGCAAGGACAAGGT
>DAOVRY010000069.1 GCA_030633645.1 Pseudomonadota bacterium
CCGCTCGCTCGCGTGAAGCCTTTCTCCGGCTCCAGGTACGCTGGAAGGGGGTCAAACCCCACCTTCTCCAGGGCCTCGCTGTATATCTCGATCTTCCCCGAAGGAGTCCGGAAAAGTCCCTCAGGGGCTTTATAATCCTTGTGAGCATAGTAGTCCCCTTCCGGCCTTTCGTGGAGGAGGTAGTCAAAGGACAGCCCTGAGGGCTCCAATTCAAAGGCAACCAACTCCTCCTCCGACTTCCAGGCAAAGAGCTCGCCCATGTTAAGCCGCCTGGCCATCTCAGTGAGGAACTTCCACTCCGACCAGCTCTCGTGCAGAGGTTCTATGCACTTTTTGCGCAGCATCAGATAGGGCATACAGTGGCATACATTGTAGGTGTAAGCCACCCCCCATTTCTCCAGATGGGAACAGGCCGGCAGCACGTAGTGCGCCGCTTGAGCGGTCTCAGTCATGAACAGGTCATGCACCACCAAGAGTTCCAATTTCCGGAAAGCCTCCCTGAAGGCGTTGGTATCGGGCAGGCAGACCAGGGGATTGCCGCCGACCACGAGGAAAGCCTTCAGCTTCTCAGGGATGCTCTCAGGCACCACCGTGACCACCCCATAAGGGCTCTTGCGGCCCCACACTTCAAAGAATAGGGGGTACTGGTCGGCCCCCAGGGGCTGACTCTCCACCCCAAGACCTAGGTTGCCAAATCTTGGTGGAGGGCTCGTCACCCAGCCTCCGGGCACGTTGATGTTACCGGTGATGGTCTGCAACACAGCGAAGGCACGGCTGTTCTGGGTGCCATTGGCAGTCTGATCCTGGGTGCAGGTGCCTTGGAAGATACTGGCCCCTTTGGTGCCCGCAAACAGCCGTGCCAAGTTGCGGATCTGCTCTGCTGGGACCCACGTGATTTCCTCTGCCCACTCCGGCTGGTGCCTTTGAACGTGGAGGACCAGTTTGTCGAAACCCGTAGTGTACTTCTCTACAAACTCACGGTCATAGAGATTTTCGTTTATGATCACATTCATCATGGCCAGAGCCAGGGCTCCGTCGGTGCCGGGCCGGATGCGCAGATACATATCGGCCCGGTCAGCCAGAGGGATGCGCTTGGGATCGATGACCACCAGTTTAGCGCCTTTCGAAAGGTTCTGCTTGAGGGCAAACTTCAGTGGAAAGTCAGACTCGTCGGGATTGTGGCCCCAGAGTATGTAGAGACTGGAGTCTGGTTCCTCAATTGGATACCTGCCGAAGGTCATCTGCCGGGTGCGAATGCGCATGCGATAGCACACGCTTTCCACCGAGAAAAAGTTGGGCGAGCCGAACCCTGCCCGGAACCTCTGCATCAAACCGGCCATCTCCAGATTCTCCACCCCGATGGAGCCGCTGAACACCCCCAGTGCCTGGGGTCCAAACGCCTCTTTGATCAGCGTGAGCTTTTCAGCAATCTCATCCAAAGCCTGATCCCAGGAGATCCTCCGAAACCCGCCATTCATCCGCTTCATGGGGTGCCTCAGGCGCTCAGGGCTGTAGATCGTCTCCAGGGCGGCCGCACCTTTGGGGCAGAGACGCCCCTTGTTGAGGGGGTGAGACTCCAAGCCCCTGATCTTGACTGCCCTGCCGTTCTCCACCGTGACCCTGCATCCGCAGCTGTGATAGCAGAGGGTGCAATCTGTAAATACTTCCTTTCTTTTGCTCATCTGTCTTCCAATAGTACGCTTTTCATGGGAAGCCGACCTAGCGCCTCGTATCTTATATTTAAAGACTTCCTAGCCATAACGGCATGGGTTGTTGCCGAAAGGGGATATCTCAAAAAGAGATTCCACTGAACATGGCCGTGGTCTTATCTTTGAGGTTTCACTCCTCGAACCAAATGATCATAATATAATGTTCCTTGAAACCTCAAAGATAAGGCCACTTCCCATAGACATCATAGATATCACCTTGAGGGAATAACCCATGCCTCATATCAGGTATATCAATTTATGATACGAGGTACTAGGCAAAGATGGCCTCAACAAATTCTCTTGGACGGAATATCTCAAAATCTTCAAGTCCCTCGCCCGTGCATATAAACGAGATGGGAATCCCCGGGTTCTGAGAGATACCGATGACTACACCACCTTTGGCAGTTCCATCCAGTTTGGTCAGAACAATGTCCGTCACGCCAAGGGACTGGGCAAATACCTGAGCCTGGGCAATTGCATTCTGACCCGTTGTGGCATCAAGCACAAGGGTAACCTTCTGGGGAGCTCCAGGAACCCGTTGACCAGCTACTTTCTGAACCTTTTTCAATTCTTCCATCAAGTTGGATTTTGTGTGAAGTCTGCCAGCGGTATCAATAAGAACCTGGTCTATGTTCTTGGCCTGCGCAGTAGACAGAGCATCAAACACAACTGCTGCAGGGTCTGACCCCCGTTGTTGCCTGATTACCTCTGCCCCTACCCTACCTCCCCAGATCTCGAGTTGCTCAATCGCAGCAGCCCTGAAGGTATCTGCCGCCACCAGCATTACCCTATGCCCATGGCCTTGAAAAAAATGAGCCATCTTGGCAATAGTTGTTGTCTTTCCCACCCCATTTGCGCCAACAAACATAGTCACCTGCATGATCCCGGTGGCCTTATCTGGAGGGCCACCAAGAGAGTTTTGTTGGCTGACCTGGAGATATGAGATCATCTCTTCCTTGAGCATAGTTGTTACCTGGTCTGGTTTTTCGAGAGACCTCAGATCCACCCGTTGTTTTAGCCCGTCCATCAGCTGCTCTGTTGTGTCCACACCGATGTCTGAGGTAAAGAGAATTTCCTCAAGATCCTCCCACAGCGATGGATCGAATGCCCTTTTTCCGCTTAGTACAGTATTAAGCCTGCCTGCCAACCGCATTCTTGTCTTGGAAAGCTTATCGCGCAGCCGTGTTGCAGGCACACTACTATGAGCAGATTCACGCTTACCCAAGGGAATCTCTTCCTCCTTTTTCTGCTTATCCCGAGACCTTTTCATAGCACCCAGAGGATGTGGCTTTGACCTGCCCCCTAAAAGGGCGTATGCCCGGTTTGCGTTTAAGAGGGTGAATGTCAAATAACAAAGCTCAAATGCCAAATGAATGTCAAAGCCCAAAAACCCAACCTTGGTATCCCGATATTATCGGGATTCGTTGCTTGTTGTCCGTCCTTCGTTACTCGTTCGTCATGTGCCTAACTTCTATCGCTTTAGCACACTTTGCTCACTTGACTGTGGGTTTGGGCATTTAAGCATTTGGAGTTGATTTGTCATTTGGATTTTGTCATTTGAAATTATTTGGCAAAGCAGGGACAATTCCAGGCAAAGCCAATGGCCTCTGACCACGCCCAAAGGACGCGGTTTCCAAAGATGAAAGGAATCGGGTGATCAAAATCTCTGGTGGCTTCACTTGGTATGTGCTCGGAAAATATCACATTTCTTCTGAGCCTGGCTGGTAATCTTTGAGGTCTACAGACACAATCTTGGAAACACTCGTCTTGTTCATGACCATGCCGTATAGTCTTTCAGCAATCTCCATTGTCTTTCGATTATGAGTAACCATGATTATCTGGGATGACTTCTTAATCTCCTGCAACAGGTTGTTAAAGCGGTCCGTATTGGCTTCATCCAACGGGGCATCCACCTCATCCATGATAATAAATGGGCTTGGTTTAATTAGGTAGATGGCAAACAGCAATGCCATAGCTGCCAGGGCCTTTTCTCCCCCAGAGAGAAGCCCCATATGAACCAATCTCTTCCCTGGAGGTTGCACCTCAACCAATACACCGCTTTCCAGCGGAAGACTTTCATCAATCAAGCGTAGGCGAGCACTGCCACCATCAAAGAGGATGGGAAAAACCTTCTGTAATTGTTCGTCTACCTGGCCCAAGGTAGAGAGAAATCTCCGCTTGGAAATCCTGTTTATTCTCCTAATGGCATTATTGAGCGAATCAATAGATGCGAGGAGATCCTGCTGCTGGGATGTTATAAAATCGTATCGCTCTTTCAATTGCTCATATTCAGTTATAGCCAAGAGATTCACCTCTCCGATTCTCTCTTTCGTGAGTGTGTACTCCCTGAGCTTGGATTCGTAGCGGTCTTTTGCAAAACCTTCCTCTAGATATTCTTTATAATCCCGTTGGAGATTGATCCCTACCTCTTTACTTACCTGGGACAAGATGCCATTTATCTGAAAATCTACCTCTGCCTCTCTTATTTTTGCATCATTGATTTGGTTCCGGACCTCATCCATCTCTTCTCTTACCAAAGCAGATTTTTTCTCCTGTTCCCGTAATGTCTCCTTCAGACTGTAACATTCCTGTTCAAGCTCGGAACTCCGTTTTTCAACCTCTCTCTGTTTTTGGTTAATAACTGTTAGGCTCTCCTTGATATGTTTCTCTTTCACCGAAGAGCTGTCATAGTGGCCTCGTGTTACGGTTATCTCCTCTTGTATCGTTTTGATTCTCATCCCCATTTCACTGGTAAATTGATCAAGCCTCTCCTTTTCCCGCACAAGCCCCTTCTCTTCCTCTCTATACTGATTATAACTGACTGACAGCTGGGAGAGCCTTTCTTTCGAATCATCAAGGGCTCTTTCCAACTCTTCAACTGTGACCTCTTTTTCTGTGATAGTCTGCTCTATGTCCTCCTTGTCCTTGAGGCACCCTGAAAGCCTCTCTTTAAGATTAGTCAAATGAGATGTCCTCTCCTCTTTGTCGGCACAGAGTGATTCTAACTGATTCAGGATATATCCAGAGTGTTTAATGAGTTGATCTGATTCTTTTTCGAGCAGGAATATATCTTTATCCGTCATGTCAATCTGCTGCAGCCGAGCTGTCTTATCGCTTTCCAATTCATCAACGAGGCCCCCGAGATCATGTGATTTGAAGTCCAGCTCCTCGAGCTCTTTCTGCACGGCGACAATGAGTTCTTCCTTTTCTTTTATGTCATTCTCTAATTCCGTCTTTCTTCGTCTTCTCTTCAGTAGCCCCAGAGATTCCTTTCCCAGTCTCCCGCCAATGATAACACCCCTCCTATCCACGAGATCACCCTCCGGGGTAACCAGCGTCTGTTGCCCCCTATCTTTCTTCCAAACAGATAAGGCCTGAGAGAGGTTATCTACTAATGCTGCATTGCCGAGGAAGGATTTTATCACCGGACTAAATCTCTCTGGCGCGGAAACATGCTCCCTTAAGAGCCTAAAACCGTTGAGGCTCACTTCAAATTTGTCGAGAGGGTTCTCACTCCTGAACTCCTCAAGTGGAAGAAAATAGCTCCTGCCCCTTTCTTTTGACCTCAAGTATTCTACAGCCTCCTTACCATCTTCCTGCCTGGCGACGATGACATATTGCAATCGTTCTGCTAAAACTGCTTCAACGGCGAGCTCAAACTCTGGTTCAACCCTAATAAAATCTGCCACCACACCCAAGATCCTACATTGTTTGTTGGTCTTTAGCTCGGGAGATTTCATAATTGTCTGAACACCTGATTGATATCCCTCATAGCTTTCAATAAGACTCTTAATGGTTTCTAGTTGGGAGCGAGCAAGGGTTAGTTCTGACTCCGCTGCTGCCCGATCAGATTCCTTTTCTCTTTTCAGTGCTTCCAAACCCTCTTGTTTTGTTCGCACTTCCTGGAGATCTTTTTCAACAGAGTTCGCCCTGATGAGCGTCTCCTTTCTCTTTGCCTTTTTTTCATTCAGCAAAACGGAGAGGGTCTCAAGCTTATTAGCAATCTCTTTTGACTCCCCTTCAAGCCCATCTTTTCTGCTCTCTAACTGATTGATCGTTTCAGAGAGATTTCCTATCTCACCCTTGAGCCTGGCCTCGCCAGTGGTCAATTCAGTTAATTGGGGTTTTTCCCTTTTCAGCTCATCCTTCATCCTATCCAGCGTTAGCCTTTCGTTTTTGAAAACAGAATCATGATGAGAACGAAGGCTCGAGACCTC
>DAOVRY010000090.1 GCA_030633645.1 Pseudomonadota bacterium
ATGTTGGAGGAAGTCGATATACCCGTTTATGTTATTAACCCTCGAACGGTGGGCCAGGTCCTCGACACCCTGGAGCGATTAGGAGAGATATGCGGTGTAACCGATAGGTCAGAAAGGCTCGTCGTTTCTTTGAGAGAGCGAGTCTTGAGGGTTGAGAGAGCAGTACGAAACAGAGAAAGACCTTTGGTGCTCTTGGTGATAAACGTGAAGCCCCTTATGAGTGTAAACTGCAACACAATACACCACAACATCATTCAGCTGGCTGGGGCGAGAAACATGACCGGGGATCAGCCAATTGCCTATCCTAAACTGAACATGGAGGAGGTAATAAGAAAAGGACCGGATGTGATTATTATCTCATCTATGGAAAGGGGAGGGGAGTTTGAGAAGGCAAAGCAGGAGTGGTTTCGATGGTCTACGGTACCAGCTGTGAGCAAAGGGAAGGTGTATCTTATCGATTCTGACCTGATAGACCGGCCTGCCCCGAGAATCGTCAGTGGTTTGGAAGAGATGGCCAGGTTACTGCACCCAGAGGTAGTATGGGATGAGAGGTAGTGAGGATCAGAGGATAACTCCTGTAAAGGTAATCATAACTGGACTCATCTTATTAGGGATACTCATCATCATAATCCTGATCTCTTTAAGTCTGGGTCCTGCAAAGATCTCTCTCCGAGATATTCTCGCATGGTCGATAGGCCACGGAACGTTCGATCAACAGGCATGGATGATCATCTACAAGATAAGATTGCCGAGGATCTTGTTGGCTGGCCTGGTTGGTTTTTCTCTCTCTCTTGGCGGGGTTGTATTCCAGGCCCTCCTGAGAAACCCCCTTGCGGAACCGTTTATACTCGGTATCTCAAGTGGCGCAGCAGTAGGCGCCATCATCGGTATCGTTTTTGGTTTCGGATTCCACCTTGGCGTACCGCTTCTCTCATTTATGGGAGCCTTGTTCACTGTTCTGTTGGTGATAGGCATAAGTAGCCGCCAGGGAGGACTGGAATCCGCAACGTTACTTCTTACCGGCGTAATTGTTAATGCGTTTTTTACAGCAGTGATCATGTTTTTCATTGCCACTACCAGTGACAGCAGGCTTCATTCCATACTTTTCTGGCTCTATGGTGACCTTTCCCAGAGCAAATACATTCAGCTGTCGGTAAGCCTTCCGCTTATCCTGGCTGTATCCGGCATCATCTATTTCTTCTCTCGGCACCTTAATCTCATAGTTGGTGGGGAGGATGCGGCCTTACAGATAGGCGTGGAGGTGGAACTGGTAAAGTGGGTATCCTTTCTTGGAATATCCCTGATCACCGGTGTGGTGATATCTTTTTCCGGAATAATCGGGTTTGTTGGTTTGATAGTGCCACACCTTATGAGGATGCTTCTTGGGCCTGATCACCGGCTCTTGATACCAGCCTCTGCAATCGGAGGCGCCTGTTTTCTGATAGCTGCAGATACCCTGGCGCGGACCATAATATCTCCCAGTGAATTGCCCGTGGGTGTAGTAACTGCCTTTTTAGGGGCCCCGTTCTTTATATATCTTTTAAAACAGAGAGGCAGCCAGTGGACCCAGAGCTGATCCTTAGGGGGGTATTCTTCAGGTATGAGCGACAATGGTGTCTGAGAGGGATCGACTTTGATCTCAGAAAGGGTGAGATCTTAGGGCTGATAGGTCCCAATGGTTCAGGCAAAAGCACCTTGCTCAAGATTATCGATGGAGTTTTGAAGATACCTAAGGGAGAGATTCTCCTGCGGAATAAACCGCTCTCCACGTATAAGAGGGGTGACATTGCGCGACAGATAGCCATGGTACCTCAGGAGTCGAACTTCAGATTCCCTTTTTCCGTGTTTGAAGTGGTGCTCATGGGCCGTTTTCCTCATCTCGGATTATTTCCTTTTGAGGGGAAAGAGGATGTGAAAATAGCACGACAATCTATGCGACTTACCCACACGCTTGACCTGGCCAAGCGCTCCATAAACGAACTGTCAGGTGGAGAGAAACAGCGGGTGCTCATTGCCAGGGCATTGACCCAGACAGCTCACATAATCTTGCTGGATGAACCAACATCGTTCCTCGACATACGGCATAAGGTAGAGATATTCGATCTCATTTCATCTCTGACTCTCACACAAGGGCTGAGCGTAATCATTGTTTCCCATGATATCAGCCTTGCCGCACAATACTGCCATCGGATGCTCCTTTTGGATAAGGGAGGTGTCTATAAGATTGGTGAGCCTACTGAGGTGATAACTGCTGATACTATAAGCACCGTATATAAGTGTCCGGTGCTGGTTGACAAAAATCCGATCAGTAAAACCCCTCGCCTCACGGTTCTTTCAAGGAGGGGAGAGGGTAAGACCCTTGCATAACTCAGTATTTCGGTAACGGTCAGGGCAACGAAGCCCGTTTCGGTTAACGGTTAAGGTAATGTGAAAATAAAAAGACAAATGACGTAATCTCATAACGAAACACACATCGTAACGATTACCGAAAAACGAAACGGGCCTCGTAGCCGTAACACATAAACGTTACCATAATAGCAAAGCATTACACGCAGGCGTAATTGTATTTAAGAGGCTATGCAAAAACCTCAGGATATAAAGGATAAACCATGATTGATGTATTTCTTAAAGGTGGTCCCATAATGTATCCCCTTTTGATATGCTCAATAATTGCCCTCACGGTGATTATTGAGCGGATGATATTCTGGATAGTTGAGGATCATAGGAGGGAGCAAGCCCTGGTCAATGATGTTCTATCATTGGCTGAGAGAGGCGATTGGGAAGCGGTAAGGACGACCATCGGAGAATCAAAGGATTTTGCGCTGAGGATTCTGGTAGCAGGGATCCTTCATAAGGAGTTTAGCATGGCAAAGGCAATGGAGACGGCTGCTACGGATGAGATAGATAGGATGCGGCGGCATCTTCCTATCTTGGATACCATAATAACCGTTTCTCCCTTGCTGGGTATCTTTGGAACGGTAATAGGGATCATTCTCTCTTTTGAAATACTCGGAAGTGCAGGAATCGAAGAGCCACAGGCGGTAACAGCAGGGATAGCTCAGGCCCTCATAACAACCGCATCCGGATTGGGTATCGCCATTCTTTCACTGTTTCCCTATAACTATTTCAATTCTCGGGTAGAAAAGGCGGCAGCATACATAGAAAAATACGCTACCAGTTTGGAGATAGTGTACGAGAAACTGAATCAGCCGAACGATAACAGGGAATAAAGAGGAAATAGTTGATGAAGGCTAATCTTGGACCACGGAGAAAGGCCCGGATAGAGATTCTCCCGCTCATCGATATCGTTTTTCTTCTCCTTGTCTTTTTTATCTATGCAATGCTCTCTATGGCGGTTCACAGGGGTGTACCTGTCAACCTTCCCACTTCTTCATCTGCCAGGATAGAAAGGGAATCGTTATTGTCGGTGACTATTAAGCAAAGTGGTGAGATACTGGTGGATACTCATCGGGTAGCCTTGAAAGATCTTGCCCGGCTTCTAGAGGTCAGGGCCCAGGCACATAGGAGCCCGGGTGTGCTTCTATTTGCTGACAAAACAGTCTCATACCAGCTGCTCGTTCATGTGCTCGATCAGATAAGAGCGGCTGGCCTCAGCAGGATTTCCTTGCAGGCCACGATGGAGAAGCAACCTTGAGCCGATCGCTTGTTTTTGCTTTTTTTATGGCATTGATCCTCCATTCGCTTTTGGCATGGGTAGAGTTGGATATGTTTAAGGGACCTGCGCATGGTAAAAAGCCCCTGAGAACCCTGACCATTGATATAGTCAGGCCAAGACCTGCGAAAAAGCGCACTGCGGCAAAAAAACCACCGCTTGTTATTAAGCAGCGCAGCGTGCAAGAGTCGATACAAAAGAAGGTAACACCAACAAAGCGAGTTGAGCCGAAAACCGAACACAAAAAAACTGTTGAACCGGGGAAAAGACCGTTACCTAAGGAGAATCAGCCGAAAAGAGATGAGAAAGTGGCCTATCTTATACCAGCAGAACCTCCTTTCACCGGGAAGAAGGCGGTATCCGAGGAAAATAATCGCTTTGTGCCAGATATGGTTGACATACCAATAGCCCCACCGAAAACGGATAATGTGCCTGAGGAGATAACAAAAAAGGAGTCACCTGATTTACCTCTTGCTCCTCCCATTACTTATGCCCTGCCGAACTACAAACAGAATAGTCCTCCCAGATACCCCTTGCTGGCAAGAAGGAGGAATTATCAGGGAACGGTGCTCCTGGAGGTCCTGGTTACCAGGGAGGGTAAGGTCGGTTCCGTGCGATTGGCTCGATCAAGTGGCTTTGAGATGTTAGATAGGGCTGCGATAAAAGGGGTGAAGAAATGGGTTTTTTATCCTGGCAGAAAGGGAGATGAGTTAGTTGAGATGTGGGTGAAGGTACCCATCAGGTTTCAACTGAGATAGATGCAGGGGGTCTCACTCAGAGCCCAGGAGGCATCGGGGGTGTTTCCCCTTGACAAAAAAGGAGGCATTGGATACAAGGTCGACAAGCAATTAGGTGTTTTACCCCAGCAGAGGTAGGGAATGAGCGAAAAGCAAGACCATCCCGATGTGTAAATAGGGGTGGTTTTTCTGTTTTTGAGTAAATTACCTGATTGAATCTCTCTCCTCACACCGATACATTCAACCAATCGCTGGTCAGAAAAGCAAATAAAGAGGCTCAGCATGGAACCTGATCCAGAACAGGAAAGAAAAGGTAAAAGGGATGGATGGATATTCTTCTTGGCTGGTTTGATCGGGGCCCTTATTGTTGGATGGATCATTTTTCCTCTTCTCCTCTATTCTGAACAGAGCCAGCCATTAAACTTCAGTCATGCGAAACATGGCCCAGAGTCAAGTGCGGGACTGGACTGCGAGGAGTGCCATTTCTTTTACGAAGATGGGACCTTTTCTGGAATTCCTGGACTAAAGAAGTGTATAGAGTGTCATGAGGATCCAGAATCTCTTTACACGGACAGCCCTGAAGAGGTAAAGCTTTTCACCAATTTTATTGAGCCCCTCAAAGAGATCCCCTGGCTGGTGTACTCACGACAGCCAGATTGTGTATATTTCCCCCACATAGCTCACGTAAAGATGACAGAAACTGAATGCAGGGTCTGTCACGGGGATTTTGCCACAAACGATACCTTACCAGTATTCAAGGTTAATAGGCTTACCAAGTATAGCATCGATATCTGGGGAAGAAATATCGCTGGTTACAGCAAAAATACCTGGGACAGGATGAAGATGAATGATTGTGCAGCGTGCCATAAGCAACAGGGAAAGGAACACAACAACGCCTGTCTTGTATGTCATAA